>JAJYDH010000256.1 GCA_021777685.1 Planctomycetota bacterium
GAGCAGGGCGCTCATCTCGACCGCCGTACTGCTAAGATGCGGGACATGAGAGACAAGCTTCGCGAGGTAATTGCCGGGCAGTGAAGTCGAGGTAGTCGCGTAGGCTGGGTCGAGACCCAGCTTCTCCAACTCCTGGCTGGGTCTCGACCCAGCTTACGCAACTTCGCGACTGCGGACGTCGTTGCCAGGCTCTTCCCCCTAAGGAGAGAGGATTTGCCGAGGAAGGTCCGCGAGTTGGTGAAGGATTTGACGGACGCCGGTTTCGCGATCGTCACCGGCGGCGGTAAGGGGTCGCATCGAAAGCTCACGCACCCGAATTACCCTGGGGCCGTGACCCTCAGCGGTCAAGATGGTGACGACGCCAAGAGTTATCAGGAGAGGCAGGTCAAACGAGCCATCGAGGAAGTGGACAGATGAAACCGATCGACGCATACCATCGTTGGGTCGAGTGGAGTGACGAGGATCAGGCATATATCGGCAAATGCCCAGATCTCATCACCGGAATCCACGGCGACGATCCGGTCCAGGTCTACAAGGAGCTTGGCGAAGTCATCCAGGACGTCATCGATCACTTCCAACAGACGGGACGGGGGCTTCCCCCCGCGCGAACGCGGCCGATGATGGAAATCGTCTAGCTCTCTAAAGCGACCTCCGGGGCGGAGACCGAGTCAGGAGCCGATCGGTCGGACGGGCTGGGTCTCAACCCGGCCATTCCAAACGCCGGGTGGAGATCCGGCCTACCCTTCTTGAGTCACGACATCGGAAGCCGAGGGGCCGGATAGGCGGCGATGTCGGCGTCGACCAGGCTGGTTCACCTTTCAACTCTCCCGTATCGCGCCTCGCTCGACCTGGACGGCGCCGTCTCGCCCCGTCGCCTTTCGTGATACCATCGCGAGCCGATCCGCCGGGCCTGGGCGTCGGGCGTTGGCGGATGCTCGGATGGCTCTCGTCGCGGAGGCTCCATGAAGGCGTTTGCCGTGACCACCGTCATCCATGCCGCACCGGAGACGATCTGGGCCATCCTGACGGACGGGGCGGCGTGGACGTCCTGGAACCCGACGGTCGAGAAGGTCGATGGGGCGATTGCGCCGGGCGGATCGCTGAGGGTGTTCACGAAGCTCAGCCCGGGTCGGTTGTTCCCGGTCAAGGTCGCGGTGTTCGACCCTCCCCGGCGGATGGTCTGGACCGGCGGGATGCCGCTCGGGTTATTCAAAGGGGTCCGGACCTACACGCTGACGCCCGGGGACGGCGGGGTCGAGTTCGCTATGCGGGAGGAGTTCTCGGGGCTCATGGCCCCGCTCATCACGAAGTCGATCCCGGACCTTCAGCCGGCCTTCGATGAGTTCGCGGCCTCGCTCAAGCGACGGGCGGAAGTCGGTCCGGCTTGATGATGGCCCGGTGCTCGAGTCGAATAACTGGCTCGTGACACAGCTTCGCCGGGTCGTGGCCGGGCCTCGACCCAGCCTTCGCGACCGATCGCCCACCTTGGGCCCACCGCGTCGCGCCGGTGAAGCTGGTGGAAATGCATAACCTGGTCAAGATGCAAAGGAGTTGGTCAAGCGACTTGAGTCCTCCGGCTGCCGTGGTTTGCTGTGCAAAGCTGCGTCCGAACGTCGATTTTCCGACACATATTGGTCGATTTTGGCCCCATCTTGGTCGAAAATCGGGCCGTTTTCGCGACTTTTTGGGGGTGTTGGGGGCCATCTGGGGCAACTCTGCCATGCCAAGTGGAAGCGGCTCGACTGTCGTCCCCGGCGGGTCGTCGAAGATTTTGCCCGATCGTGTGATAATCCTCGTCGCGGGAGACGATAGTATTTCGGATCGGGCCGGTGTTTTCTCCGGGGGCGTGGCTTCGTCGGCGTAGGTCGAAGAAGGGTGACCCGGACACGGGTTGGGTTCGTGTCGTGGCCTTCGATTGGGTTCGAGTTCTGACTTCGCGTCGGTTTGGGTTCGAGTCCTGGTCTCCGGTCGGTTGGCTTTGTCTTCTGGTCTTCGCCGGTTTGGGTTCGAGTTCTGGATTCCGTCCGATTGGCTTCGACTTTGAGTGGTGCTCGATGGCCCAGGACCCTTTGAACCTGCTCTGCGTCGAGCCCAGCTTCCCGGGGCGGCTGGGGTGGGTCGCGGACTGGCTGGTCCGGAAGCGGGGGTATCGGTGCCACTTCTTCTGCCACTCGGCGGGGCCCAAGGAGTCGTGGCCCGGGACGGCGGGTCGGGGGATGGACGTCGTCTCGTTCGGCGTGGGCGGGGTGGCCCGCGAGGCGGCGGTGACGTGGCATCGGTCGCTGGAACGCTCGCTGTGCTATTCATTTGGGGCGTGGGAGGTCATCAGCCACCGGCGCCCCGGGCCGATCGACGCGGTGCTCGGGCGGTCGGACGGGTTGGGTTCCTCTTTATTCATGCCGGTGTTCGTCCCCCGGACGCCGGTCGTCCAGCTCTTCGACTACTACTATCACGGCCGGAAGCGTGACCTCGCCGACGAGGCCGGGCCGGAGTTCGGCGAGGCCTATCCCCACTGGCGGCGGGCGGTTAACGCGATCGACCTCCTCGACCTGGAGAACGGCGTCGTCCCCTGGGTCCCCACCGAGTGGCAGCGCGACCTCTACCCGCCCGAGTACCGAGCCGACTTCATGGTCCTCCACGACGGCATCGACGCCCGGACCTTCGCCTCGCGTCCCGGTCGCCACCGGATGATCGCCGGGCGGACGATCGACGAGGGGACGAAGATCATCACGTTCGTCGCCCGAAACCTGGACAAGCTCCGAGGTTTCGACCGTTTCATGGGGCTGGCGAACCGGCTGATCCGCGAGCGGACCGACTTGATCGCGGTCGTGGTGGGGGACCCTCGGGTGACGCGGTCGCTCGACGTGGCGTTCCACGGCAAGGATTATCGCGAGCATGTCCTGAAGCTCGACCCGCCGTCCGACCCAGGTCGGATCTGGTTTTTGGGCACGGTCGCGCCGAATGTGGTCGCCGACGTGCTCGTGAGCAGCGACCTGCACGTCTACCCGAGCCGGACGTATCCCGCGTCGCGGTCGTTACTTCAGGCGATGGCCGCCGGCCGGGTCGTGCTGGCGACCGACGACGCGCCGGTCCGCGAGGTGCTCCGCCCGGGGGTGGATGGGCTCCTGGCGGACCCGGCCGACCCCGACGATTGGGTTCGTCTGGGAAAACAGGTGCTCGACGACCCGGCCGGGCATGCGGCGCTGGGCGCGTCGGCCTCGGCCAGGGTCCGCGAGGAGTACGACCGGGATGTCACGCTGCCCCGGCTGGCGGGGCGGCTGAACCAACTGGCGGGGCTGGGAGGCTGACACCGATGCGCGTGCTGTTCCTCCACGACGCCTTCCCCGCCCAGTTCGGCCACGTGGCCCTGGAGCTGACCCGCCGTCACGGCTGGGAGTGTCACTTTTTGGTCGAGGCGGTGTCGAACTGCCCGACCCCCTCGCCCGAGATGTTGCAGAAGCTCGACGTCCGGAAGTACCCGCTCTCGGCCGAGTACCGGAAGCGCCCGCCGACCCCCTGGCCGCAGATCTACGGGCGGTTCCTCGAACTCTGCGAGGCGGTCCACGATTCGATCAAGGCCCGACCCGAGCTGAAGCCCGACCTGGTCGTCGCCCACGGCGGCCGGGGGGCCCCGACGGCCCTGATCCGCGACGTCGTCGACTGCCCGATTGTCAATTATTGCGAGTATTACTTCGCCTTCAGCCATCGCGACATCTCGTACCGGGTCGACCTCCCGCCCGCCGAGCCGGCGCCGCACTTCCCCCGGTGCATCAACGCCCCGGTCCTGGTCAGCCTGGCCGATTGCGACTCGGGGTACTCGGCGACCCACTGGCAGCGGGGCACGTTCCCGGAGCGGTTCCGGCACAAGATCGAGGTCCATTTCGACGGGATCGACGACCGGCTTTACAGCCCGGGGCCGGCGCCTCGCGAGGTCCTCGGCCGGTCGATCCCGGCGGGGACGAAGGTCGTCACGTTCGTCTCGCGGGGGCTGGAGTCGATCCGGGGGTTCGACGTCTTCATGGCCGTCGCCCGCCGGATCGCCCGCGAGCGGCCCGACGTCCTGTTCGTGGTCGTCGGCAACGAGGAGACCTATTACGGCTGGGACAAGCTCCACACCGGCCAGCCCAGCTTCAAGAAATGGGTGGTCGAGCAGGGGAAGTACGACCTCTCGCGGTTCCTGTTCCTCGGCCACGTCGAGCCGTCGAGGCTCGCCGAGGTCTTCCGCCTGACCGACCTCCACCTGTACCTGACCGCGCCGTTCGTGCTCTCGTGGTCGCTGCTGAACGCGATGGCGAGCGGGGCGGTGGTGCTGGCCTCGGACGTCCCGCCGGTCCTCGAGGTGATCGAGCCGGGGGTGAACGGGCTGGTCGAGCCGCTCTTCGACGTCGACCGGCTGGCCGAGACGGCGATCCGGGTCCTCGACGACCCGGCCGAATTCGCTCCGCTCGGCCGGGCGGCCCGGGGCACGATCGAGGATCGGTACTCGATCGAGGTCGCCATCCCGGCGCTCAAGGATTACTTCGAGCGGGTCGCCTCGGCCGGGACGGTCGGCCGGGCCGATCGGCCGGGGGGCGGCACGCCATGAGACGGGTGGTCGAACTCGACTCGCTGCGGGCCCTCGCGGCTCTCGTTGTCTTATTGTTTCATCTCGATCCGTTCAAGTATTTCCCGGGCTGGAGCGGGGTCGACCTGTTCTTCGTCCTCTCGGGCTACCTGATCACGGCGATCGTGGTGGAGAACGGGGATTCTCGCGGGTTCTACCGGAACTTCTACGCGAGGCGATCGCTGAGGATCTGGCCGATCTACTACCTGACGGTCCTGGGGCTGCTCGCGGCCAACCCGTTCCTGCCTCGGCCGATCTCATCGGCGAGCCTGCCTTATGAGCTGACTTACACGCAATACACCCCGCTCTACTGGGGGAAGGAGCCCCCGCCGAACCACCCGGCGCTGAACCACACCTGGACCCTGGCGATCGAGGAGCAGTTCTACCTGATCTGGCCGGCGCTGGTGCTCTGGGCCGGCCGGCGGCGGCTGGTCGCGCTCTGCCTGGCGACGATCTGCCTGGCGATGGCCGCCCGGGAGGGCTCGAATCTGCTGATCCCGAAGTATCCCCAGCTCGTCCTGGTCGGGCGGTGCGACGGGTTCGCGCTCGGCGGGCTGCTGGCCTGGCTGCTGGCGGAGGACGGCTGGGCCCGGAGGCGACGGGACCTCGCCGGCCCGGGGTTCGGGGCGATGATCGCGCTGGCGCTGGCCTATCTGATCTGGGGCTCGTGGAGCCACGGGGCGCTGGGCTTCATCGGCCTGCCGACGCCGATGTGGCCGGCCGAGACGATCTTCGCGTTCGGGGTGCTCTACGCCGGCCTGATCGGGCTGGTCGCGTTGAATGCCGGCGGCCGGTGGCTCCGGCCGCTCCGGCTCTCGTGGCTGGTCTACCTCGGCCGGATCAGCTATGGGCTGTACCTCTACCACTATGTCGTCTACTGGATCGTGGACGGTTGCGACCCGAAGGTCGCGGTCAAGGGCGCCCAGCCCTGGCCGATCCAGGCGGAGAAGCTGCTGGTGACGCTGGTCGTGGCCGTGGCCTCGTGGCACCTGATCGAGCGGCCGATCCTGGGGCTGAAGGGTCGGTTCCGCTATCGGGGCGACCCTTCCCCGGGGGAGCCATCCGCCGGGGAGTCGGGATCGACCCGGAAGATCAAATAGCGGCCGTCGGCGGTCCGGGCGAACTCGGCGAGGGCCACGCCGGGCCCGGCTCCGAAGGCGGCGACCTGCGGGAGGTCGATCTCGGAATAGGCCCCGCCCTCGTCCTTGCCCCGGGCGAGGATGTAGAAGGGTCGGCCGGGGACCTGGCCTCGCCAGAGGTGGAGGCGGGAGACGTCGCCGGCCCGGCCGTGCATCAGGGCCTCGTCCTCGGCGAGCGGCACGGACGTCCGGCCGGTGTAGAGGTGGACCATCTCGGGCCAGACGGCGGCGACCACCGCGTCGGGCTCGGTCCGCTCGCGGATCAGGCCCAGGGCCTCGGAGAGGCTCGCCCGGGTGCTGGCCCCCGGCCACTGCCGCCCCTGGCGGTGGAACAGCGAGGCCCCCCGGAGGACCACCCCGGCGTTGCCCAGGACCACAAGCGCGAGCCCGGCCGCGACGATCGCCCGGCGCCCCTTCGGCCCGAATCCGACCACCCCGGCCAGGCCGCCGAGCCCCCGGGCGAAGGCCAGGACGACCATCGGGATCGTCGAGAGCAGGAACCGGTCCATGATCCCGGTCCACGGCCAGGCCGAGAAGATCGCCATCGACCCCAGCGCGTGGGCCCAGGCCGGCCAATCGGCCCGGCGGGTCGAGCGGGCCAGCGAGACCAGGCCCGCCGCCACGATCAGGGCAAGAGTCCCCCGGAACGCCAGCGACAGGGCCGGCCGCCTCGCCAGGAGCTTGACGACCGGGTCGGAATACGTGGCCGGAGACGCCAGGACCCGCGCCGGGAAGTCGAGGGCCATCGACTCGGCGTTCGTCGCCAAGATCCGAAGCCCGGCCTCGGGCGACGACCAGCCGGATTTCAGCTCCAGGAGGTAGCTGTTCGAGGGCACGACCCGGGGATGCTGGCCCGCGTAGTACGAGGCCGGGACCACCGCCAGGACCAGCCCGGCCAGGCAAGCGGCCAGGCTCGAACTCCTCCGAGGGCCGAGCGCCGCCGCGACCAAAGCCGCGAAGGCCAGCGTGATGCCGTTGCTCCGGAGGAGGACCGCGAACCCCGCGATCGCCCCGTCCCAGAACGCCCGACCCCCTGCCCTTTCCTCCGGGGCGTCCTTCCGTCCGGCCCAGCGATTGAGCAGGACGAACGCCACGCCGGCGAAAGGCAAGTCGGCGAAGATCGTGATCGCCCCGCCGACCAGGACGATGTGGTGATAGGCCGTCGCCAGGACGATCCCGCAGGCCGCGCCCGGCCCCACGCCGAGCTTCCTCAGCCAGGCGTGGGCGCCCAGGAAGAAGGCCCAGGCCCCGAGCAGGACCACGATCCGGCCGGCGGCGATCTCGCGGCCGAGCGAGGGGGTCCCCGGGTCGAGCTTCAGCGCCAGGGCGATCGTCGCCGGCAGGCCGATGGGGTACTTCGGCGGCGGCTCGCCCGGCCGGCTGGGCAGGCCGAACCCCTTGCCGTCGCGGAGCGACCGGGCGGAGGTCAGGTAGAGGCCGTCGTCCTGGAAGACGCCCAGATGGCCGTTGTCCAGGCTCGCGGCGAGCGCCGTCCAGCCGACCAGGCCGGCGATCAGGACCGCTCGCCAGGCGCGTTCTCGGGGGGACGACCTGTGCAACGCTCCGCTCCCGGGGGATGAGGATCGGGCCCGGGGAGCGGTCACCACGCCGAACCTCGGGCCTCCCTTGAGAGTCGAAAGTCCTGCCGGTCGGGCGTCAGGGGGGTCGATTTCGGGGTTCGCCCGTGAATTTCCCTTCGAGACCTGGCGAGGGTTCCGGCCCTTTGGAGTGCGGGAGCTTGCTCCCGCTTTTCTTGGCGGAGCTTGCTCCGCTGGCCGGGCCGGTGGCGCCCGGAGCAAGCTCCGGGGCCCGAAAGCGGGAGCAAGCTCCCGCACTCCAAAAGGTGGGCCGAAAGTGTCGGGGCGTCAGCCCAGGGGGAGAGGGGAGGCAGGAGGAGCGGAGACGCCGGAATCCGCGAGCACGCTCGATTTTGGCCCCGGGCCCGACTCGCGCTGTGCGGGCCGATCCGGGGCGTTAGACTGGAAGGCCCGGCGGCCGTCGTCCCCCGGTCCGACCTCGAATCCTCGCCCCTTTTGCTGGACGTTCAAGCCATGGACAACCCGCCGTTAGAGCTGATCCGCAACATCGGGATCATCGCCCACATCGACGCCGGCAAGACCACCACGACCGAGCGGGTCCTGTACTACACGGGCGAGGTCCACCGGATGGGGGACGTCGACAAGGGGACCACCACCACCGACTACCTCGAAGAGGAGCGGCAGCGGGGGATCACGATCGTCGCGGCGGCGATCACCTGCAAGTGGAAGGACGTGACGATCAACATCATCGACACGCCCGGCCACGTCGACTTCACCGCCGAGGTCGAGCGCTCGCTCCGCGTCCTCGACGGCGCGGTCGTGATCTTCTCGGCCGTCGAGGGGGTCGAGGCCCAGAGCGAGACCGTCTGGCGGCAGGCGACCAAGTACTCGGTCCCCCGGATCTGCTTCATCAACAAGATGGACCGGATCGGCGCCGAGTACGACCGCGTCTTCGGCGAGATCACCGACCGGCTCGAAAGCCACCCGATCCCCGTCCAGCTCCCCATCGGCGCCGGGCCCGAGGGGACGATGGGCGAGTTCAAGGGGCTCATCGACCTGATCGCGATGCGGGCCCTCTACTACAAGACCGAGGACCAGGGCTCGACCGTCACCGAGGCCGAGATCCCCGAGGACCTCATGCCCGACGCCGAGCTCTGGCGCGAGAAGATGCTCAACGCCCTGGGCGACTTCGACGAGACCTTCGCCGAGCACTACATGGCCTTCCTCGAAGGGGGCGAGCTGGCCGAGGCCGACATCGTCGCCGGGCTCCGCCGGGCCACCCTGACCGGCCGGGCCCAGCCGGTCCTCTGCGGATCGTCGTTCAAGTACGTCGGCGTCCAGCGCCTCCTCGACGCCGTGGCGGCGTACCTGCCCAGCCCGCTCGACAGGCCGCCGGTCGTCGGCCACCACCCCAAGAAGGGGACCGAGGTCGTCCGCAAGCCCGACCCCGACGAGCCATTTTGCGGCCTGGTCTTCAAGATCACCAACGACGCCCACGGCGACCTCTCGTTCGTCCGGATCTACTCGGGCGTGATGAAGTCCGGCAGCCGGGTCTACAACCCGGGCCGCGACAAGAAGGAGATCTGTTCGAGGCTCTACCACATCCGGGCCGACGAGCGGGTCAAGATCGAGGAGAGCTTC
>JAJYDH010000257.1 GCA_021777685.1 Planctomycetota bacterium
ACCAACGTCGACAAGGTCTTCGTCGCCGGCGACATGTCCCGGGGCCAGAGCCTCATCGTCTGGGCCATCGCCGAGGGCCGCCAGGCCGCCCACACCATCGACAGGACCCTGATGGGCCAGACCGACCTGCCCCGGCCCCTCGACCACGGCAACGACCGCCGGCCGTTCGTTTGAGGTCAGCGGTCAGCGGTCAGCGGTCAGCGGTCAGCGGTCAGCGGTCAGCGGTCAGCGGTCAGCAATACTATCGTGAATTGAGGCTCGGCTTAGCATACTTTCTTCTGGCTGACCGCTGAAAGCTGACCGCTGAGAGCCGTACCGACCACTGGCCACCCTTCGATGGCTCAATCCTTGACATGCCGATCGTCGTTCCAGAGCCGGATGACCGGCTCGTCGGTGTTGTGCTCGTAGCCCAGGACGCTGAGCGAGGCGGTGCCGAGGAGATAGAAGCGGCCGTCACCGGCGGGCCGGCCGAGCCAGCGGGCGGCGAGGACCCGGAAGAAGTGGCCGTGGCCGAAGAGGAGGGCGCGGCCCTCGATCTCCCGGAGGTGGGCGATCACCCGGTCGGCCCTCGCGGCGACGTCGGCGACCGACTCGCCGCCGGGGCAGCCGTCGTCGAAGAGCTGCCAGCCGGGGTTGATGGCCCGGATCTCGGCCGTCTTCTTCCCCTCGTAGTCGCCGTAGTTCCACTCCACCAGGTCCGGGTCGCGTCTCGACCTCCCGCCGAAGCCGGCCAGCTCGCAGGTCCGGTTCGCTCGCTGGAGGGGGCTGGTGAAGATCCTGGAAAATTCCAACCCATGCAACCGCTCGCCGAGGTTCTTGGCGTTGTGCTCCCCCTTGGGGGTCAGGTGGATGTCGGTCAGGCCGGTGTGCTGGCCCGAGATCGCCCAGGCGGTCTCGCCGTGCCGGGCCAGGTAGACTTCGGGGAGTGTCGGGTGGTTCATTCGGGGGGCCTCTTCGTTGAGGTGGGAGTCGTGACCGGGCCGGGGGTCGTCAGGAGGACCTCCATCGCCGCGTTCCGGCCGTTGACGGCGATCACGCTCCCGCCGGGGTGGGTGAAGGCGCCGCAGAGGTAGACGCCGGGCATGGGAGTCTTCGGCGCGAGCCGGCGGTCCCAGAGGTAATCGGGCAGGATTTCCCCCTGGAAGATGTGGCCGCCGGTCAGGCCGACGTGCCGCTCGATGTCGGGCGGGCCGAGCACCTCGGCGGCGATCACCGCCTCGGGGATGTTCGAGCAATATCTCCCGACCGAAGCCAACGCCAGCCGTTCGACCTCGGCCCGTCGGGCCTCCCACGACCCTTCCTCGAAAGCATAGGGCACGTATTGGGCGAAGACGCTCATCGTGTGGACGCCCTCGGGGGCGACGCTCGGGTCGTGGGCGGTCTGGAAGTACAGCTCGGTCCAGAGCCGGGGCGGGAGCCGGCCCTCCTTCGCGATCCGGTGATGCTCCCGCCACTCGTCCTTCGTCAGCGGGGTGTTGATCTGGCCGAAGTGGTGCGGCTCGCGGGTCCCGGGCCGGGCGGTGAAGTCGGGCAGCTCGCGGAGCGCGACGTTGAGCTTGACCGTGCAGCCGACGATCGGCACCGAGTCGACCTGGCCTCGCCAGCCCGGGTCGGCCGAATTCCCAAGCAAACCCAACGTGACCCTCGGGTCGGCGTTCGAAACGACCACGGGCGCCCGGATTCGTTCGCCTCCCGCCAGCTCGACCCCCTCGCCGGGCACGATCCGGGCGACCGGGACGCCGGTCGCGACGACCGCCCCCTCGGCCTTCGCGGCGTCGCAGATCAAGAACGAGACCATCCCCATCCCGCCGACGACGTACCCCCACATCCCCGGCTCGCCCCCGAGCCGGCCCGAGGCGTGGTGGAAGTGGACCGACGCCGTCCCCGGGTCGTGCGGGCTGGCGTTCGTGCCGATGACCCCCTGCCCCAGGTACGCCATCTGGATGCGTTCGTCGTCGAGGAACCGCTCGACGTACTCGACCATCGACCACTCGAAGAGGAGCTTGCGGGCCTCGTCGTCCCCCTTGAGAAGATCCTCGATCCGCTCGCGACCCGGCGCCGGGCCGACCCACAAATCCCCCTCGCCCGGGGGCCGCAAGGCGTCGCGAAGCCGCCGCTTGACGTCGTTCATCGCCCGCCAGCCGGACAGGTCATCGGGGTTGAGGCGGCGGATCTCCTCCTCGCACTGGGCCTCGTCCTCGCCGAGCTGGAGGCTCGTCCCGTCGTCGAACGGCACGAACATCCCCGCGCTGGCGGGGACCCACCGGAGCCCCCGGGCGGCCAGGCCCAGCTCCTCGATCACCAGCGGGTGCAGGAGCCCGACGAGATACGCGCAAGGCGAGATCCGATACCCCGGCCAGACTTCTTCCAGAGTGCAGGCCCCGCCGACCCGCTCGCGCGATTCCAGCACGAGCACCCGCCGACCCGCCCTGGCCAGGTACGCCGCGCAGGTCAGCCCATTATGCCCGGCCCCGACGACGATCGCGTCCCAGGGGCGCGCCGCCATCTCCGCGACCGGCATCGGCAAGCCGAGCACGCCCAGGGAGTCGGCCGTCTTGGCGGTCGCGTTCGTCGTCATCGGCGGATCACCGTCCCAAAATTCAAAGCCAACCGGGCGGACAACCCAAGAAGGTATCCCTCGCGGGCCTCGAAAGATACCGGAACCTCCCGCGTGGGTGCGTCGACCGATGCTGGCATCGGCGGCGTTTTATCGCGGCGCCGAATTGCGTCCCGATATCCCGCCCGAATATTATCGCTCCCGGGCGGCCCGATTATCAGTCAACTCCGGCCCATCCGCCCGGATCTTTCAGGGCCGTCGTCAGGCCGGCCCGCCCGCCGCCGCCGCTCCTCACCCTTCGGAGGCCCGTCGTGACGCTCGACGACATCACCGTCCGGGGGGGACCCCTGGTCCTCTCCGCCCCCGCCGAGGTGGACGAGGCGGAGGCCCGTCTCGGCATCCGATTCCCCCGAGACTATCGGGAATACGTCACCCGGTTCGGCGAGGGGATTCTCGGCGGCACCTACGTCCGCGTCTACCCGCCCCGTCGGATCATCGACGGCCCCGACAACCTCGACGAATGGCGCCAGAGAATCGACGAGTACTGGTTCTGGGACGACGGGGCCGCCGTCCTCACCAAGCCGAAGGCCCTGGAGTGCGTCATCATCGGGGATACGTTCGACGGGGACGAGTTGATCGTCCACCCGGGCGAGCCGGACCGGATCTACATCCTGCCCCGGCACAGCGAGGATATCTTCGCCGTCGACGGCGGCCTGCTCCCGGCGCTGGACTGGCTCTGCAACTCGGGCACGCTCACCGAGCCCTTCGAGGAGCGCGACTTCGAGCCGTTCGACAGCCGGGACGAGGGCTGACCCGGCTCGGCGGCTCGTGGCTGACTTCTCGACGCGATCGGGCGTCAGGACGATCTTCCGAGCACCTCGCGGACGGCCTCGGCGATCGCGACGACCTCGGCCATCGCCCCCTGGCCGACGTCGCCGCAGGCCAGGCGTTTGGCCTGGGGCGGGACCAGGATCAGGTTCGGGGCGTGGCGGGCGAAGACCCCGGCGGCCTCGTCGAGGGTCCACCCGTCGCCGGCCTCGCCGTCCCCCCGGTCTTCGAGGAGCTGGCGGAGGTGCCGCCGGGTGACGGGGCTGTCCCACATCAGCGTGTTCATCGCCGGGGCGAGGACCACCGGCCTGGCGAAGTCCCAGGCCCGGAACAGGCAGGTCAGGAAGTTGTCGGAGAGGCCCAGCGCGAACCTGGCCAGGGTGTTGGCGTCGAGCGGGGCGACCACCAGCACGTCGGCCCAGCGGCGGAACTCGATGTGGAGCACCGGGTCATCGCGGAGCCAGCGGGCCTCGGGCCACTCGTCCTCGTCGAGGAAGACCGGCCCGCCGAGGGGGTCGAAGGGGTCGCGAGGGAGCGCGGACGGGTCGAAGAAGTGGAGCGACGGGCCGGTCGCGACGACCCGGACCCGATGCCCCGCCCCTCGGAGCGCGTCGAAGAGCGCGGGGGCCCGGAGGGCCGCCACCGACCCGGTCACGCCGAGGACGATCTGGGACATTCGAGGGGGATCTCGACGCGAAGGGAGAAGCCGGCCGGGTCGCCTCAGCGACGGTCGGCCGAGAGCGGCTCGACGGCCTCGTTGACTGCCGCCGTCAGGTTGTTCCAGAGCGTCGCGCGGAGCTGGTGATGCTCGCGGCGGGTCAGCAGCAGGCGCTCGTTGGCCCGCTGCGTCAGCATGGCGACGACCGCGCGAAGATCGGCCCGGAGGAGACCCTCCAGGTCCTCGAATTCCGCGGGGAGCTCGATGTCATTCAATGAAGCATCATTCTTGCAAGCGGCCATTCCAAACCCTCCTTGGCTGGGGATGCTCGACGTGACGGGTTGCGGCGTCCTCCCGCTTCGATCCTCCGCAGAGGCTAACCCGCGCGTCTTGCCCCAGTCAAGCGACTCGTTCATGCCTCCGTCCGCCCGTCCCTCGATCACGATTCAGGGTCGATGACGACCTCGGAAATTGATGTATCGCAATTACCGGGCCATCATCCCTCTCGATTCTAGGCCGCCCGACGGCCGGCGACCACAAGTTCTGTGGATCTGTCGAAATCGTCGGCCTTTCCGCGACCGAGATCCGGCCAGATCGGCCCGCCCCGGCGGCCGGGCGTCCCGGGTTGAAGTTCCGGAGATCGGGCAATCCTGTCTCAGAACCAGGCGGGCTCGGGCTCCTTGCGGGCGCCGGGGCCCATCGCCTCCTGGACCAGCTCGACCAGCCTCGGGCCGTCGATCAGCTCGATCGGGTGCTCGGCCGCGAACTTGTCGGCGGCGAGCGAGAACGTCCTCGTGGTGACGAAGAATCCCTTGTGGCTCCTGGTGTGGTGGATCGTGCCGAGGAATTTCTGAAGCTCCGGCGAGCCGACGACCCCCCGGCTGAAGTACTTGCACTGGACGATCCCGATCAGGCCGGCGCGGCGGACCTTGAGGTCCACCCCCTGGTCGCCCGTCCCGCCGACGTGCTCGACCTCGAAGCCCAGCGCCTCGAACACCTCGCCGACGAACTCCTCGAACCCCTCGGGCGTGAGCGAGGCCAGTTGCGAGAGCTTCAGCTCGGCCCGCTTGCCCTGGAGCCGCATCTTGTCGGCATGCTCGCGCCCCTCGCGGACCTGATCTCGGAGCCCCCGGCAATCCGCCTCGACCCGCGCCCGCTCGGCCTCGTCGAGCCTCTCAGCATAGCGATCGATCTTGAACAAAGCGTTCTGGATCGTGTTGTCGAGCCGCGCCCGCTCCGCCTTGGTGAGTTGATTCTGGTAACGCCGGAAGACCGCATACTGGAGATGTTCGATGGCGCCGGCCAGCTCCGACTCCGACCGGATCGCCGGCGAGTCCTCCTGGTAAGCGACGCTCGACCAGAGGAGCCCCTGCCGGCCCCCCGAAGCCGACGCCGAGGCGGCCGGCTTTGAAGCCTCGCCGATCCCGTCCCGCTGATTTTTCAACCAGTCGAGCAACATCGCCGCGCACCGAGGGCCGAGACACTCCATCGCCACCACGCTCCCCATCATGCAACCAATCTATCATAGAGACGGGCGTCAAGTCCGTCCGTGACGCGCGATCCCGACAAATCCCGGTATGCTCGACCCCGAGTCCGACCGCAAGCGAAATCCCGATCGAATTACGGAACAAAGGAACATTCTATTTCGAAGGCGTCGAACGGCAACCCGGCGTTGACTCGAAGGAGCGGGCGATGCACGATCCATGTCGAAACCGCTTCAGGGCGCAACGGACCCCGATTGGCGAACAGGAACGGCCCAGGACTTCCGCGAGATCGACCCGCGCGAGCTGCGATTGCCGCTCTCGCGACGAGGCGGTGCCGATCCTTACAAGCTCCAGCTTCAGATGGCCCGGTTCGCCGCTTCGACGGCCGGGATGCCCCCGCCCTGGGTCTATGAGGCTTCCGATGGGGTCCTGGTCGTGTACAATGGGGTGACACGGGCGACCCGAGTCGCCAAGCTCTCTCCGGGCACGAGAATCCGGGTCGAAGTCGTCGGCAATCTGCGTCGGGCTTACGCGGGCGACCCCAAGATCGGAGACCTGTTGCCATGATCCGATCGACCCAGGATGAGTTGATCGAAAAGCTCCACGAGATCCGGGATTTGTCGCCCGATGTCCGCTTCGGCCAGCTCCTGGCCAATCTCGGGTTCCTGGTCGAAGACCAGACCGACCGGTCGCTCTGGGATGTCGAGGACGCGGAGTTGATCCGGATCATGGAAGACCATCGCGCCGATTTGCTGCGTCGGCAGCGGACCGACGTATAATTCTCAGGGCCAGCCCGACCCGCGGGGGCGCAAAAATGGCGTCGAACACAGACATCGAGATACACTGGTTCGACGCCTGGGACGATCTCTGTGATATCATCGGCGATCGGGCCGATATCCCCTGTCAATTGCCCGATTGGTCGGTTATCGACGCCGAATCATGCCGCGGCTGGCTCCAGGATTCGGCCTACGATGGCTACCATGTCCGCGTCGAGGTGGGTTGGGTCGGGCATCTTCGCGGAGCCATCGTGCACCGATGTCGGGAGGTCGAAACCTGACCTCGCGTCGGGGCGGTCGTCGCGTTGACTTCGAGTCGTCATCGGGGCGACAATCGGTGTGGTTCCGGGGCTCTCCTTCTCTCCAGAGGACTCCGACGATGGGCCGGTTCGCCGTGATCCTGCCGGCCGCCGGGCGCTCGACGCGGTTCGGCGACTCGAAGCAGAAGAAGATCTTCGCCGAGATCGACGGCCGGGCCGTCTGGCTGAGGGCGGTCGATCCGTTCATCGGCCGCGAGGACGTCGGCCAGGTCGTCGTGGCGATCTCGCCCGAGGACCGCGAGCTGTTCGAGCGCCGCTATCGGGCGAACGTCGCGTTCCTCGGCATCAAGGTCGTCGAGGGGGGCGCCGAGCGGTTCGACACGATCGCCAACGCGCTGGAGGCGGTCGACGCGTCGTGCGATTACGTCGCGGTCCACGACGCGGCCCGGCCCTGCCTGCTCCCCGAGCAGGTCGACGCCGTCTTCGCCGCCGCGATCGAGCACGGCGCGGCATTATTGGCGGTCGCCGTGGCCGACACCCTCAAGCGGGTCGGGCCCGACCGCAGGACCGTCGAGACCGTCCCCCGGGCTGGCCTCTACGGCGCCCAGACGCCGCAGGTCTTCCGCAAGGACCTGCTCCTCCGGGCCTACGCCAACCGATCCAAGGTCGCCCACGCGATCACCGACGACGCCCAGCTCGTCGAGGCCATCGGCCACCCGTGTTTCGTCGTCGACGGCTCGCCGATGAATCTCAAGATCACGACCCAGGCCGACCTCCGGCTCGCCGCCGCCATCCTCAAGGCCCGCCCGGAGCCGAAAGGGGACGTCCCGCTCCACCCGTTCTCCGACGAGAAGGCGAAGTGGGACGTCGGGCCGAAGCGGAAGCTCGAAGACCTCTTCTGATCGGCCGACGACGGCGAGCGATCCCGAATCCGCCCCGGTCCCGAGAAAAGGCGGTTAACGAGGGGATGCCGCGAGCGATGATAGAGGATGGTCCTCGCGCCGTTCGACGCCATCCCGACGCGATTGGGTTCGTCTTGGGAAACGCTCCCTCCGTTGGGTTCGCCCGGATCGATCGGCGTCGGTCCTCGCCGGCGGTTGGGTTTGAGTTGGAAGATGATCCCTCGGTTGGGTTCGGATTGGAGATCTCGCAGGGTGGGTGAGCGATAGCGAAACCCACCGGACGTCCGGCGTGGCCTGGCCCGGTGGGTTTCGCTCCCGCTCACCCACCCTACAGGAGTGCCTCTGAGGGACGCGGTTGGGTTTGAGTTGAAGAATCGATGCTGGGTTGGCTCGGTTGGGTTCGCGTTTTCGCCGCACCTCGGGCCATCCGGTCCGGGCGTGCTTGACGGCCGCGACATGGTCTCTAGACTGGGTTCAAATTCCTCACGCTCTCGATCGAGATGACGCCGGCGCCGGCCGGCCTTGCCCTTGGGGTTTGTATTCGCGATGTCGAACGTCCATGCGATGCCCGTGATGCTGCTGGTCCTGGCGGTCCTCGCCGTGGCCTACCGCTACTACAGCGCGTTCCTGGCGGCGAGGGTCGCGGCGCTGGACGACTCGCGGGTGACTCCCGCCCACGAGCATTACGACGGGCAGAACTTCCACCCGACCAATCGTTGGGTTCTTTTTGGACATCACTTCGCGGCGATCTCGGGGGCGGGGCCGCTGATCGGGCCGGTCCTGGCGATCCAGTTCGGGTACCTGCCAGGGCTGGTCTGGCTGGTCGTCGGCGTCTGCCTGGCGGGCGCGGTGCAGGACATGATGGTCCTGGCGGCCTCGGTCCGCCGGGGCGGTCGGAGCCGCGCCGGGCTGGCCCGGACCGAGATCGGGCCGGTCGCGGGGATGGCCACGACCCTGGCCATCCTCTACGTCATCATCATCGCGCTGGCGGGGCTGGGGATCGTCGTGGTCAAGGCCCTCGGCGGCGAGGAGGTGCCGATGAAGGCGGGGACCACCCTGGAAATCCCCGCCGAAGACCGGATCGAGGCGCACGGCTCGAAGGGAGGTCCGGCGACTTTCGTGATCCCGCCCGGCTCGACGTACCGCTACGGTCCCGGGGCTGACGAATCGATGCTTTTCCACGAGGGGTTTCGTCTGGCCGTCCCGGCGAGCGACACGGGGGGAGGCTCCCTCGCCGGCCCCTTTATCCTGCCCAAGGGGGCCAAGCGGTTGGTCCCGGGAAGCTCGTGGGGGGCGTTCACGATCGCGTGTACCGTGCCGATCGCG
Source organism: Planctomycetota bacterium (assembly GCA_021777685.1). Taxonomy (GTDB): domain Bacteria; phylum Planctomycetota; class Planctomycetia; order Isosphaerales; family Isosphaeraceae; genus Tundrisphaera. Next base: position 8,792 of record JAJYDH010000257.1, read on the forward strand.
CTGGCGGTGGGTTGGTATATGTACCGCTTCCGCAAGGGGAAGGTCGTCGAGGCGTCCATCCTGGGGGCGC
>JAJYDH010000258.1 GCA_021777685.1 Planctomycetota bacterium
GTGCCGCGTGGCGTGCGACACGCCCCTGGTGACGTGCCCCGACGGCTCGCTGGCGTGTGGGACGGGGTGCTGATGCGGGAGGCGCGGCCCGGGGCGGCGGCGGGGGCGGCGGCGGCGGCGGCGGGGTCGGCGGCGGGGGCGTGGCGTTGGAGATCGTCACCGGCTGGGGCGGGAAGAACTCGTCGCTGATCCCGGTATCCTGGTTGTTCGAGCCGAACGCGCCGATGCCGATCTGCGTCGTCGGGGTGAGGGCCTTGCCGGTCACCTGCTGGTAGAGCTGCGAGAAGTGGTCGATCTGGAGTTCGAAGTTCGGGTGATTGGGATCGTTGGCCAGGTAATAGTTGCCGGTGTATTGCGGGAAGACGTTGGCGGGGTCGAAGACGTCGCCCGTGGAGCTGTTGCTCAGGTACTTAGCGACCTCGAACGGCTTCGCGGCCAGCGGCCCGTTAGGGTTGACCAGCGGGAACCCGGCGACGATGTTCGGGGTGGTCGGGCTCGTCAGGTCGAGCTGGATTCCGTAGGTCTTGGTCCCGCCCATGTCGGCCGGGTCCGTGAACATCGGCTCCAGTGCCGCGACTTTGGGGTTTACCGTCGCCGAGTTGCCGTTATTATCGCTGTCGCCCGCGATCACCTGCGGGGCGATGGTGCCGTTGACCGCCGGGGGGCCCTCGACCCCCACGCTGAGGATGTCCGTGGTCGAGTCGTAGCTGACTCGAAGCTGATCGATCTGGAAGCCCGAGACGTTGATCACGCCCTGGAGGGTTGGGGGGATGATGGGAGTTTGGTTGTTGGCGGGGGCCGGGATGACGACAACGCCTGGGCTCTGGGTAGCGGGAAAATCGGTCGCGACGACTCCGGTGAAGTTGACGGCCAGGAGTTGCCGATGATCAAGCTGTTCCATCGCCAGGTCGGACCGCTTGCGGGATCTGGTCCCGCCGCGACGGCGCCGCCACGAGTGAACGGCTTCGAAAAGCTTCGTGAACAACGACATCGCGCCTATGTCCTTTCCTGATAATCGGCCTCGATCGAGGGCCGTTCCATGGGAGAGCGGGTATATGGTCCGGGCTCGGTGGAACCGATGACCGGATCGACCCTCTGGTGCGTGACAACCGAGCCAATCGGCGGCCTCGGGAGCGGACGGCCCCAGGCCGATTCGAACCCGGGTCGAACTGGAGATGGAATCATCCCCCGGCCCGGGCGTGCCTCTGGCATGTTGAACGTGGTCGGGGAAGACCAACCTAACGTGGAAGGAGTCTCGTTATGGTCCGCCACAGCGTGTTTCGCTGGCCAATGGCGATCCTGGCCCTCGCCTGGGCCAACCCCGCCGGAGCCGACGCGATCGTCCCGACCCCCGGGCCGGGCGTCGCGGCCTCGCCGCTGTTTGTGACCGGCAATGTCCAGCAGGACTTTCCCTCGACCTCGTCGAGCGTCACGGTCATCCCCGGACAGCAGATGGGCGACGTGGCCCAGCCGCAATGGATGACCAACGCCGGGCTGGTCAACGGCTACGCCATGAAGGACATCCGGCTCAGCTATGACCAGAAGACGGATACCCTGGCGGTCGGCGTCAACTTCTACGGGATCGCGGGCAATACCGACGGTAGCAAGGACGGTTCGACCAGCCCGCAACTGGCGGCGCTTGGCCTGACCAACACGCCGCACATCGGGGGCGACAAGTCGATCACGGTCGCCTTCACCCCCGTCACCGCCGCCGGCACCAACGCCAGCCCGGTGGTCGTCGCGGGCGTGCCCGCCGACAAGTCCACCTCGCCGGCCGGCTCGCTCGACGGCTTCAACGTCGCCACCGTCGACCCGAACAAGCTCGGAGGCGGGATCGCCCAGGCTTACGGGACCACCCTGGCCAGCAACCTGGGGCAACTGGCCTACGACCCGTCGGCGGCCCACCCTGGCTTCGAGTTCACCATCAAGAATTTCAGCCAGATCCCCGGCCTCAACGCCCTGACCAAGGGGTTCTACGTCTCCGCCTACGCCGGTACGGGGACCACGATCATCATCGGCAAGAGTGCCATCGCCGACACGTTCGTCGCCGCCCCTCCCTCGGGGCCGCAGAACTTGTTGAACCCCCCGACGGTCACCCCGCCGGCCCCGCCCCCCGTCACCCCGCACACCACGCCCGAGCCCACGACCATCCTGGCCTGGGGCCTCGTCGCCGGGGGCGCGGGCTGGCGAGTCCGCCGCCGACTCCGCCCCTCGACTCGTCCGTGAGTGATTCTCGGGCCTGTCCATAGATCCCATCCCTGCGCAAACGGCGGCGACCCGGACTTCGGTGTCGCCGCTTTGTATTTCGTCCTGGGATCGCGACCCGGAATGCCCTATTTCCTCGCGGCAAGGCCAGGGTCGTCCTACAGCCTTCAATTCCGGACGCCTTCCCCTGACCCCCCCTTTCGCCTCAAAAACCCGTCGATCGCCCAACCGGAAAATCTTCGCGACCCCATCGGGGGCCGAGCGGCGGTCGTTGTCCCCGATTCGCCCGGAGAGCTGGGACCGGCCCCCGCCCCGCAACGTGCTCGCCCATCCCGGCGGCCGGGCTCGGGGCGGGGAGCGAGCCGGCCGTTTCCGAGCCCGGTCTATCCGATCGTGGACCGCCGGGACCTCGACCCTTGCGGAGCCGCCGGCCGTCCGATAGCTTGCGATGGGGCGTCGGGCCCCGATCGACGGAATCGGAGGTTTCCGGGGAGTCGAGCCCAGTGAACCCGATCGGACCGCTCGTCCTGCCCTTCCTCGCGGCCCTGCTCACCCTCGACGCCGGGACTTCCGGGCCGGATCGACCGGCCCTCGCGATGTCGAAGGCCGTGGCGTGCAAGCGGGTCGAGGGGTACGAGCAATTCGTCCCGCTCCCCGACGCCGCCCTGACCAGCGACGACAAGCTCCTGGTCTACTATCGCCCGCTGAACTTCAAGGTCGACCCCGTCGAGAAGCCGAAGCCCGGCCATCGCTACCGGGCGAAGTTCAGCCAGGACGGCCGGGTCCGGCGGAAGGGGGAGAAGGCGGTCCTGTCGAAGAAGGACAACATCCTCGAATACGACCCGTCGTTCGAGACGCCTACGGAGCGGATCTACCTGATCAACACGGTGGGCCTGAAGGGGCTGCCGCCCGGCGATTACGAGTACGACATCGTGCTCCGCGACGCCCTGGACGAGGGCTCGACGGCGACCCAGAGCCTCTCGTTCACCATCCTGCCGCCGCCAAGGATCGACCCGGCCCCGAACGCCGAAGGGCCGGCCGGACCCGAAAGTCCGCCCGGCCCCGCGCCGATCCCGAAGGCCGGGAAAACGAAGAAGAAACCCTGAGCCGATTTGGAGTGCGGGAGCTTGCTCCCGCTCTTCTCCGAGGGGCTTGCCCCTCGACCGTCGCGGCGAGAAAGGCCGCGGAGCAAGCTCCGCCCGGCAAAGCGGGAGCTAGCTCCCGCACTCCAAAAAAGACACCGCCGGCCCCGCCGCGCGTCCGGGTCGTGAGTCTGTCCGTCCGCCCGATCAGGAGACGGGCTTCGGCGTCTCCTTGACCTTCTCGGCCCCGTCCTGCTTCTTCTCGAACGGGTTGAGGCGGCGGAGGTCGGTGTCAAGCGACACCCCCTCGGGCTCGACGGCCTCGATGTAGGCGTCCATCTGCTGGCCGATGTAGAGCGGGACGGGCGTCTTGTCGGGAAGGGCGTAGACCACCTGGAGGACCCGGGTGTCGACCCGCTCGGAGTTGTCGCCGGTCAGGCTCTTCTTGGGGATGATGTAGGGCTCGACCTTGAAAACCTGGAGATCTTCGAAGGCGACGCTGGGACGCCCCTTGAGGGTGGCGATCGCCCGGGATTTGGCGTTGAACAGCGGGACGTCGTTCTCGTCGATGTCCACGCGGACGTGGAGCCGCTGGCTGTCGCCGAGGACGATCAGGGCCTGGTTGAAGAGCGACTGGGCGTACTGGCCGGGGCGGACGTTGACCTGGAGGACCTCGCCGTCGGCGAGGGCCCGGACGGTCAGCCGGTCGAGGTTGATCCGGGTGCTCTGGAGCTGGCTGTCGGCCATGGCGACGGCGGCCTTGGCGACCTGCTTGTCGGCCTCCCACGTCACCTTGAGCCGGTTGAGGTCGGCCATCGCCTTGCCCAGCCCGGCCTTGGCGGCCTGGAAGGCGAAGCGGTCCTTGTCGTAGTCGCTGGCGGTGCCCATCTGCCGCTGGTAGAGGCGTTCGGTCCGGGCCGACGCGGCCTCGGTGTCGTTGACCTTGGCGCGGGCCTCCTCGACGGCGGCCTCGGCCGTGGCGATGTCGCCGGAGTTCGGCGCCGCCTCCAGCCGCCGGTATGAGGCGATCGCCGAGGCGAGATTCGCCTCGCGGACGGCCAGCTCGGCCTTGATGTCGCGGTCGTCGATCTTGAAGAGCTGGTCCCCCTTCTTGACCCGGTCCTTGACCTTGACGTTGACCTCCCAGACGACGCCGGGCACCGCGGCGCCGATCGGGATGTTCTCCAGCCGGGCCTCGACGATCCCGGCGCCGGCGATGAACTTGCGGTACTTCGACTGCGTCGGCGGGGGCGTCAGGGGCTCCGAGACCTTGATCGGCTCCCGGGCGTAGATCGTGTAGACCGCGAAGCCGAAACCGGACATCGCGACCAGCGGTAGGACCAGCTTCCTGAGCATCGGGGGCTCCCTCGTCCGCGAGGACGCGTTGATCAGATCGCAAATTGCATTTTTGACCTGAAATCTGAAATTTCAGATCTGAGATCTCGAATGTACCGGATCAAGCTCGGATCAATCATGGCCGCCGGTGGACGGGGCCGAGGCCGGCCGGAACGGTCCCTTGTCCTCGACCTGGACGATCCGGCCGTCGTCCATGTGGGCGATCCGCTCGCCGAAGTGGAAGACGCGGTTGTCGTGGGTCACGACGACGACCGCGCGGTCCGGCTTCACGGCGGCCTCTCGGAGCAGTTCCATCACCGACAGGCCGGTCTCGTGGTCGAGGGCCGCCGTCGGCTCGTCGCAGACGAGCAGCGAGGGCTCGTGGACCAGCGCCCGGGAGATCGCGACCCGCTGCTGCTGGCCGCCCGAAAGCTGATTCGGGAAGCTCTCGGTCTTCTTGCCCATGCCGAGCGACGAGAGGACCTCCCTGGCCCGGTCAACCGCCTTCGACTTCGACCAGCCGGCGATGACCAGGGGGATCGCCGCGTTCTCGGCCGCCGTCAGCGCCGGCAGGAGGTTGTATTGCTGGAAGACGAATCCAATGTGCGTGGCCCGGAACCGGGTCCGGGCCCGGTCGCTCATCCGCGAGACTTCCTCGCCGAAGATCGAGACCGATCCCTCGTCGGCGTTGAGGATGCCGGCGACGACCGACAGGAGGGTCGTCTTGCCGCAGCCGGAAGGGCCGACGATCATGCTCATCTGGCCGGCGTAGACTTCCCAATCGACCGCGCGGAGGGCCGTGACCCGGCGCTCGCCGGTTCCGAAGTGCTTGGAGATCGCCCGGATCTCGACGGCCACCCGACGCTCGCACGCTTCGGGGGCCGTTTTCTTCGAGATCGCCGCCAGGGTCGCCGTCATCGTTCACGCCTCCGAAACCGCTGGGGGGGTCGTAAGTTCGGCCATCCGGTCGGTCCCGATCGTCAGCCCCGGAAGACCACGGCCGGTTCGAGGACCATCACCTTCCGGACGCTCAGGAGGCTCGCCAGGATGCAGATCAGGACGACCGCCACGCCGGTGATCGGCAGGAGAATCCTCGGCGTGTAGAAGGCCAGCTCGCCCCCCTTGCTCATCACGCCGAAGAGCGCCGCCAGCCCCACGCCGATCCCGTAGCCGAGCAGGCCGACCACCGTGGCCTGGAGCAGGATCATGCCGATGATCCGGCCATTCGACGCGCCCATCGCCTTGAGGGCACCGAACTGCTTGAGGTTCTCGAGCGTGAAGTTGTAGAAGGTCTGGCCCGCGATCGCCGTCCCGACCAGGAATCCCAGCATCGCCGTGATCCCGAAGTTGATCGGGATGCCGGTGTACTTGAGGTAGTAGTCGATGGTCTTGTCGGCAAATGCCTGGCCGGTCAGGGCCCCCAGGCCGGTCTGCCGCTTGATCGTCTCGGCCACCTTCTCGGGGTCGCGCCCGGGCTCGGCCTTGGCCAGGATGTACGAGAGCGTCTTCCGCTCCATCGGGACGTAACCCTTGGCCCGCGAATAGGTCGTGTAGACGACCGGGTTCGACTGGAACGTCCGCGAGGCCTCGCAGACGCCGACGATGATCGCCCGGTGGTCGTTCATCTCGATCTCCTTGCCGAGGAACTTGTGGTAGTTCTCGCGCAAGTACGCTTCCTTCGGCAGGCCCGGGAAGAGCTTCTGGAGCCGGTTGTTGTCGATGAAGACCGCGTCAGGCTTGCGGAGGTCTTCCAGCCGACCTTCGAGGATGCGGTCCCTCGGAGGCGCCCCGACCATCGACGAGTCGTCGAGCCCGAGCAGGATCACCTGCTCGATCACCTGCCGGGGCTTGCCCTCGACGTTGTCGATCTTGGCCCTCGCCGTCCCCTTGTAGAGCGGCACGGCCCAGAGGACGCCGTCCACCCCCCGGACCCGGTAGAGGTTGTTCTGGATCATCGGCTTGACGTCGTCGACGTGGAGGACGTTCGGGTCCATCACCCAGAGGTCGGCGCCCGTGGTGTCGGCCACCTGGCCGGCCGTCCGGAGCATCAGGCCGCAGAAGATCGAGCCTTGCTGCGTGATGAGCAGCGCCGCGAAGGTCAGCCCCATCACGATCCCGAAGAACTTCGCACGGTCGCCGGTGAGCATCTGCAACGCGATCCAGCTCATTTCAGGGCCCCCTTTCGCGAAACATGAGACTCGGTCATCGAGCCGAACGGCGGCGCCTCGCCGAGCGCCGCCAGCGTGAACCGCGTGATGTGATCGGTCAGGTATTCGGGGTCGAGCCGCCCGAACGCCTCGGCCCCGACCAGCCGCTCGGAGATCGAACGGGTCAGCTTGTAGTGCAGGCACTGGCCGACGACGCTGAAGGAAAGGGCCTGGATGCGCCGGTCGTCCTCCCCGGGGCAGAGTCGTCGGAGGATGCCCGAGAGCCGCTCGAACCGGGGCCGGATCGCCTCGCGGACCAGCGCCTCCGAGGCCCTCGTCGGGTTGACCATCTCGCGGAGCATCAAGGTCTGGTGCCAGGTCGGGCTCTGGAGGGCGACGACGTTGCTGAGGAAGGCCGCGACGTAATGGCGCAAGTCCTCGGCCGGGCTGACGTTCGCGTCCTCCGCGGGCGGCATCCCGGGGCCGCAGCGGTGGGCGTGCAGGACCGCCTGCTCGTAAAGCTGCTCCTTGTCGCCGAAGTGGTAATTCACCGCCGCCAGGTTCATCCCCGCCCGGTCGCAGATCACGCGCACCGTCGCCCCATCGAACCCCTTCTCGGCGAACTCCTCGCCGGCGGCTTCCAGCAACCTTGCCTTGGTCGGATCGAGAGCCACGTTCGTTCGCCCCGGGTCTATCGGTCGTTTCAAACAGACGTTTCAATCGAGTGTAGGGAAAAGGCCATTTTCGTCAAGGTGGATCGAAGATATTTTTTCCCGGGCGGTATGAACCGGCTTGACGACCTTCGGTTGCTGGAATCGGTGGTCGAGGCCATACTGTGGGGCTGGCGGGTCGTCTCGAAGGCGAGGCAAGGAGGGCCGTCCGGGCGATGGAAGACGCGACGGATCGCGAGCGGGTCGTGGTCTGCGTCGTCGGGACGCGGCCCGAAGCCGTGAAGATGGGGCCGATCGTGATCCGGCTCCGCGAAGCGGCCGGACTCTCGGTCCGGCTCGTCTCGACGGGCCAGCACCGCGAGTTGCTCAATCAAGCCCTTTCCGACTTCGGGCTGGAAGCCGACCTCGACCTCGGCCTGATGCGTCCCGGCCAGTCGCTCGCCGAGGTCACCGCGAGGGCCCTGACAGCTCTCGACGCCGCGTTCGCCTCGGAACGGCCGGATTTCGTGCTGGCCCAGGGGGATACGACGACGGTCCTGGCCTCGGCGCTGGCGGCTTACTATCGCCAGGTCCCGTTCGGCCACGTCGAGGCCGGGCTGCGGACCGGGAATCCGTACCGGCCGTTCCCGGAGGAGAAGAACCGGGTCGTCGCCGGGCACCTGGCCGAGGTTCACTTCGCCCCCACGCCCCAGGCCCGGCTCAACCTGCTCCGCGAGGGGATTGCCGGAGCTTCGATCCACGTCACCGGCAACCCCGGGATCGACGCCCTCAGGCTTGCCGCCGGGCGGCCGGTCGCGTGCCCGGTCGAGCTTGAGACCGACCGGATGATCCTCGTCACCGCCCATCGTCGCGAGAGTTTCGGTGAGCCCTTGGCCGAGGTCTGCCAGGCCCTTCGCGACCTCGTTGATCGCGACCCGAGGCTGAGCGTGGTCTTCCCCGTCCACCCCAACCCCGCCGTCCGCGAGGCCGTCGAGGCGCACCTCCGGGGACGTCCCCGGATCAGGCTGATCGACCCGGTCGGCTATCCGGGGTTCGTCGCCCTGATGAAGGCGTCGTTCCTGATCCTGACCGACTCGGGAGGGGTCCAGGAAGAAGGCCCGTCGCTCGGCAAGCCGGTGCTGGTGCTCCGCGACGAGACCGAGCGGCCCGAAGCCGTCGCCGCCGGGACCGTCCGCCTGGTCGGCCCCCACCGGGGGGCGATCGTCGAGGCGGTCGAGTCGCTCGCGTCCGACCCCGACCTCTAACGCCGGTTCGCGACCGTCGCCAACCCCTACGGCGACGGCTGGGCCGCCGAGCGGATCGCCCGCATCCTCCTGGACCGATTCGGCTTCGAGTCGCCCCCCTGCCCGCCCGGCTTCAGCTTCGAGTGGGACGCGGGAATCGGCGGGTGACAC
>JAJYDH010000259.1 GCA_021777685.1 Planctomycetota bacterium
ACGATGAGGGGCCGAGTAGCCCGTTGCCGAAGGACGGATCGCCGCCGAATCGTGGAAATGTCCCCGGAGGACCGACGGCGGGAAAGACGCCGGGGTTGGCCAGGAGCGGCCCGGGAAACCCGAGGCCGGCGGAGCTTCCGAGCCCATCGAACGAGCGGCCCAGGGCGAGCGACCCCTCGAACCCCGTCGCTCCCCCGTAGACCGACCCGGATCGGGTCGAATTTCCCGGGTCGTTCGACCCGCCCCCGCCGGCCGCGACACCGCCGAAGCCGATGGCCCCGCCGGTGAGGGGATTCGGGGACGCGATCTCCGGGTAGACCGGCAACACGGTCGAAGACCGCGACCTCGCCCGGCCGAACTTGCCCAGGTTGGGATTCCACTCGTAGACCGGCTCGCGGCCCGGCCGGCCCTCGCCCGGGGCGATGGCCGAGGTCAGCGTCACCAACAGCGGGTCCGACCCGGTCGGCGGGGCGGTCGTCGCCGGGTCCAGACGCATGGGGTAAGACGCGACCAGGGGCCTCCATTGAAGCTGGCAGGCGATCGGTCCCGTCGGCGCCTGGCCCCGGGCCTCGCAACCGCCCCGCCCGCCGCAAAACCAACCCGCGCCCGCCGGGGCGGCCACCGCCGGCCCGATGAGTGCCATCAATGACCAGCACAACGAACGGACCCGGCGACGATCGTTCACCCTTGCCTTCATCGAAAGGGACCCCGTGATGACCTCTGGCCGCGATTGGCCCGGGTGGCGGGCCGCGATGTCGTCGAGACGGCTTCGTTTGCATCCACCCGGGCAGTGATTCGAGATCACTCTATCCTGTTTCCTTCTTTGGCCGGGACGCCTGCCCCGGGATTGGCGAAAAAGCAACTCAAGGGCACCGTAGCCGTTGATTTCTTTAATTAGAAATGACGATTTCTCGCCACATCGGGGCGGGGAAACGGCGAGGGCCGGGGACGATGCTGTCCCCGGCCCTCGTCGGTCGCGCCGCGATCCGTCGAGGTTCAGGAGGCCCGCCGGGCCCGCTTCCGCGAGCCGAGCCCGACCAGGGCCAAACCGATGGCGGTCGAGATGATGGTGGCCGGTTCCGGGACGCCGGCGGCCGAGGGCATGAACGACGAGCCCACGCCGGGCGAGAGGTCGCCCAGGAACTGGAAGTCGTGCGACTCGCCGTTCCCGGTCAGGGAGCCGGCCACGAGCGTCCCGTCGATGTTCCCGTTGTTGAACGCGACCGCCGCCGACGGCGCCAGGATGCTCCCCTTGATGCCGATGCCGCTCAGGCTGAGGCTCGTCGCCGACGAGAAGTTGAACAGGACGTGCTGCCGGTCGACCCCGTTCAGGTTGAATCCGAAGTTCGCCATCTGGTCGACGGTGCCGTCCACGTCGACGACGACCGTCGCGCCGGCGGGCGCGTCGATCGTGAAGCGGTTGGCCGCCGACAGGTCGCTCCCCTTCACATGGAAGACGTCGAAGAGGGAGTTCGACCCGGTCAGGGTGAGCTGGCCGTACGAGTCGACCACGGTGCCGGTGCTCGACAGCGCCGCGAGAGCGGTGGAGAGCCCCGTCAGATAGGTCTGCTCGGCGGCGAAGTTGATCGGAGAGGCGACCGTGCCCTGGCCCGTCGAGCCGTGGACGGTCGTGTTCGGATTGGAGATCGAGCTGCCATAGGTGACATTGCCGTTGATCGAGCCGTAGCCGGTCAGCGTCAGGCTGTGGCCGACCGACAGGTTGCCGTTGATGGTCGGGCCGTTGATCGTCGCATTGCCCCCGACCACCACGTTGCCGTTGACCGTGTTGTAGGTGTTCGAGTAGTTGCCGCCGACGACCAGGTTGGTGGTCGTGCTGCCGCCCCGGCTCGTGGCGATGGCGAAGCCGCCGCTGAACGTGGCGTTGCCGCCCACGGCGACTCGCCCCTGAGCATCGGAGCCGGATTGAGAGTCGTTGCCGAGCACGAAGACGTTGTCGTCGTTCGCGGTGCCGAGGTTGACCAGCCCGGCCGACGCGGCCGGGGGGCCGGCCGCCAAGAGTGCCAGGATCATCGAGAAGATCCGACGGTTCATCGTCGTCATTCGTCCTTCCATCGGGCGGAAAAAGTGCGATCCGGGAGGCCACCGATCCACCGATCGGGCCCGCCGGACCTCGCGAAAAGGCTCGTATCCCGCACGTCCCTTGAAACCTAGGCCGCGTCGGCGGACATCGGAAGATTTCATCCAATCACCCACGCCCGAAGATCATCCTAGGCTTAGCTCGCGGCCGGACCATCGACGTCGCGGGTTTGTCGAATAAAATCGACAGGCTGACCGACCCCGCGTTGCGTGCCCGCGACGATGACGACGTTTCGCCTCGCGTCAAATCGGGCCGGGGCGGATCGACGGCGGTCCCCGGAGGGGCGATAATGAGGCTGGGGAGGCACGCTTGATGACCCGCGCCGTCTTGTTCCTGACCCTTGCGGCGTCGCTCTCCGGTTGCGGAGGGGCCGAACCGCCGAGGTTCACCCCGGCCTCGGGCGACCGGGCCTCGTCGCCGCCGGGCGATCGCCGGGCCGTCGAGAAGGCGTCTCGCGAGGCCACGGTCCCGAAGAACATCGAGACTCATTGAGTGAAGGACCGACCGATGACCGACGACCGGCCGCTGGTGGCCTTGACGATGGGCGACGTGGCGGGCGTGGGCCCCGAGGTGATCGCCCGGGCCTGGGCCGGCGGCCCGCTCCACGCGCTGGCCCGGCCGTTCGTCGTCGGCGACTCGGCCACGCTCCGAAGGGCCGTCGCGCTGCTAGAGACGGGGGCGACCGTCCGGACGATCGACGCGCCGGAAGCGGCCGACCCGACCGCCCGGTCGATCCCCTGCCTCGACGCCACCGGCCAGGATCTCTCCGGCGTCCGGCCCGGGATCATCGACGCCCGCGCCGGCCGGGCCGCGTTCGATTTCCTCGCCCGAGCGATCGACCTGGCGATGGTCGGCCGCGTCGACGCGATCGTGACGCTCCCGCTCCAGAAGGAGTCGCTCCACCTGGCGGGCGTGCCCCACCCCGGCCACACCGAGATCCTCGCCGAGCGCTGCCGGGCCCCCGAGCACGCGATGATGCTCTACCTCGACGCCCCGGAGGGCTCGGGCCGGCCCGGCCTCGGCGTGATCCACGCGACGTTCCACGTCGCGCTCCGGCGGATCTTCGACCTGCTGACGGTCGAGAACGTCGAGTCCAAGATCCGGCTGGCCGACGAGGCGTTCCGTCCCCTGACGGGGGGGCGGGCCCCTCGCGTGGCCGTCGCCGGGCTCAACCCGCACGCCGGCGAGAACGGGCTGTTCGGCGACGAGGAATGGGCCGTCATCGGCCCCGCCGTGGCGAGCGTCGCCGCCTCGGGGATCGACGTCGTCGGCCCGGTGCCCGCCGACACGCTGTTCGCCCGGGCCCTCGGCGGCGAGTTCGACGCCGTGGTCGCCATGTACCACGACCAGGGGCACGTCGCCCTCAAGACGATCGGCTTCGACCGGGCGGTGAACGTCACCCTCGGCCTGCCGATCGTCCGGACCAGCGTGGCCCACGGCACCGCGTTCGACATCGCCTGGCAGGGCAAGGCCAGCACCTCCAGCCTGATCGAGGCCGTCCGGGTCGCCGGGCGGATCGTCTCGGGCCGGAGGATGCTCGCCGGGTCGGCAGGTTCAACCCGTTAGGACGTCGGTCAACTTTCGTCGTCGAAGTGTGGAGCCGATGGGGGGATCGGGTGGCCCAGGGGGTCGACGATCGGCCCGGTCGGGGGGACGACGATCCCCCGTTCGTAGTGGATCACGGCGGGCGTCGTGATCCCGCCGGAGAGGATCGCCTGGAGGGCCTGGTTGACCGACCAGTCGACGTCGGTCACCCTCGACTCGGGGACGTAGAGCGTGAAACCGGCCGGTGGCACCACGCCGGTCAGCACGCAGACGCAGACGATCGGCATGTCGTTCGTCGCGTCCCGGAGCGACCTCGTCACGAACCCCAGGGCCTTCGATCCGGGATGGGGGAACTCGACCAGGACCACCCGCTGGAACGCGCTCCCCTGCCCTTGCGCCTCCAGCGACTGGAAGACGTTTCGCAGGGCCTTGTAGATCGTCGTCACTCCGGGGAGATGGAGCAGGACCCAGTCGAGGGCACGCCTCAGGCTGGAGCGGGCGAACAGCCCGAGCATGTAGAGCAGCCCGCCCACCAGCACGATCGCGATCAAGGGCGAGACATATTGCTCCCAGGCCCCGTCCGGGTTGAAGCCGGGCCGGAATCCGAGCAGGAGCCTCACGACCTTGCTCGCCGGCTCCAGGATCGTCTTGTTCAGGGCCTGGTAGAGCTGATAGATGATCCAGAACGTCAGGGCGATCGGCAGCGCCAGGATCAGGCCGCTGATGATCTGGGTCCGCATCGAGTCGACCACCGCCCGGATGGCCCCGACTCCATCCAGGACCCTGAGACGCGGCCGATCGGGGGGCGGTGGGGCATTGCGGCTCATGAGTCGAGGCTCCGGGTCGGGTCCGCGAGGCCGAGGCTCCGCCCCCGATCCCCGCGCGGCCGGCCGGGGATCATAACCGAACCGGGCACACTTCGCATGACTCCCGGCCGATCGCGGAGAGGGTCATTCAAAAGTCGTTCGGGCGAGGGAAATGGGGACCGGCTCCGGCCGTACTCGGTCGAGTGCTCGTTCGCGAATCCAGACCGATGCTCCGCTCCCTCGCGTCCGGTCGTGGCGTGGGCTCTTACTGATTTCCCCCCCGGTCGTTGCCGCGAGGTGTTTCCGATGTCCTCAATCGACCCGCTTGTGGAGCAACTCCGAGAGATCTGCCGGAGCTTTGGGCCAGCGAGGGCGGCGGACGAGATCCTACCCCCGGATCAGGTGGTCATCTCGAATGAATTGGAGGTCGTCCCCCATCCCTTGGCCGCCAAGCCCTGATCCGGGAGCAGGACGGTCGGCCGACCTGGACGGGACTTCTCGGGTGACGCCAGACCATGCGCGCGTCCGCCCTTAACCCTGGGCCGGCCCGAGGCGAATGAACTGGTCGGGCATGGGTTGAAACGGCCGGGTAACTTCTTACAATGGGCCTTCTAAGAGTTTCGGAAGAGCGGCCGCGCCTGAACGGATACCGGAAGGGATTACGGACCATGCGCTGGGTTGTGCCGGTCGCCGCGGCGGCCCTGGGAGGGCTTCTCGGGGCCATTTCGCCCGCACGGGCGGCCTCCGAGATCATCGAGTTGAAGGACGGTCACCAGGTCGTCGGCGAGATCGTCGCCGAGAAGTCGAACGCCCTGTTCGTCGACCTCGGGTTCGACATCGTGAAGGTCCCCAAGGACCAGGTGGTGGGGCGGCGGAAGGGGACCGAGGCGGCCAAGGCGACGATGAGCCCGGCGGGATCGGCGTCCGACGTCGACCCGACGGGTTTCTTCCGGACGGGCGACCTGAAGCCGACCCCGGTCAAGGATCTGGTCCGCCGGTTCGGCGAGGCGGTGATCTCGATCGAGACCCCCTCGGGCAAGGGCTCGGGCTTCATCCTCAACGAGGAGGGGTTCGCCGTCACCAACCACCACGTCATCGACGGCGAGACGCGGATCTCGGCGTTCCTCTACGAGAACACGCCCAACGGCCTGAGGCGGCGGCGGATCGACGACGTCGCGATCGTGGCCCTGAATCCGTTCGTCGACCTGGCCCTGCTCAAGCTCCCGCCGCAGAAAGACCTGAAACTCGGTCACGTCTACCTGGGTAGCCTGGACGACATCAACGCCGGGGACGGCGTGTTCGCCGTGGGGAACCCGCTGGGCCTGGAGCGGAGCGTCTCGCAGGGGATCGTCAGCACGCGGAACCGGAACTTCGAGGGCCTGGTCTACCTCCAGACCGACACGGCGATCAACCCGGGGAATTCGGGCGGCCCGCTGTTCAACCTCCGGGGCGAGGTGATCGGCGTGACGAACATGAAGCTGACCTTCGGCGAGAACCTGGGGTTCGCCATCCCGATCAATTACGTTAAAGACTTCCTCCGGAACCGCGAGGCGTTCTCGTTCGACAAGGACAACCCGAACACGGGGCAACGCTACCTCGACCCTCCTCGTCGGCTGAAGGCGGGCCCCCCGCCGGGCCGATCGGCGGCGTCGAAGTCGGACCAGGCGCCGCCGGCCGCGGACTCGCGGTGAACCCGGCCCCGGCGGTCGATCGGTCGTCCGCGGGCCAGGCCGGGCGCGTGCCCCGGCCGGGCCCCGATCGCGAAGGAGTCCCCCGCCCGATGGACGGGCCGGGGCAAGGTGAACCCCCTCGGCGAGGCCGGGGGAGGCGCAGAAAAGGGAGCTTGACTCGATGCGTATCCCGTTGCGGGCGACCCTCCGCCTCGCGTTGACCGGCTGGCTCGGCCTGGCGACGGTCTCGGCCCTGGCGACGGCCGTCCGGGCCGCCGACCCCGAGAAGACGCTGCCCGACTCGACCCTGTTCTTCTTCAAGGTCAAGAACGTCGCCGAGCTTCGCGAATCCTTCAAGCAGACCGGCTTCGGCCAGATCCTGGTCGACCCGGCGCTGAAGCCGGTCAAGGACGACATCACCGCCAAGCTCGAGGACGCCAGCAAGGAGGTCAAGGCCAAGCTCGGCGTGACCCTCGGCGAGCTGGTCTCGCTCCCGCAGGGGGCCGCCACCGTCGCGGTCGTCGCCAAGTCCGACCCCAAGGTCCCGGTCGCGATCTTGATCTCGGCCGACGCCGGCAAGAACGAGGCGAAGATGGTCGACGTGATGACCAAGTCGACCAAGCAGGCCGAGGAGTCCAACTCCAAGGTCGGGACCGAGTCGTTCAAGGGGCTGACGCTGCACATCATCCAGCCCCCCAAGGACGGCGACAAGCCGGCCCCGCCGCTGATCTGGACCAACGCCGGGAGCGTCTTCCACATCGCCACCGACCTCGACGCGCTGAAGGACGTGATCTCGCACGCCGACGGCCGGACCGACTCGCTGGCCTCGGTCGACGCCTTCGTCAAGACGCGATCCAAGCTCGGCGAGACGCCGGTCTCCTGGTTCTTCGACATCAGCAAGGCCGTCAAGCTGATGGCGAAGCTCGGCCAGGCCGCCCAGGCCAACGCCGGCGGCGGCGGCCAGAACCTGGAGGCAATCCTCCAGATCACCGGGGTCAACGGCCTGAAGGCCGCGGCCGGCAGCTTCGCGTTCAACACCGGCCCCTACGACAGCCTGAGCAAGGTCTACTTCCTGGCCCCGGCCCCCACTCAGGGCATCCTCAAGCTGTTCATGATGCCCCCGACGAGCCTCAAGCCCGAGCCCTGGGTCCCGGCCAACGTCGCCAGCTACTACTCGCTGAGCTGGGACCTCGACGGCGCCTACAACGCCCTGAATGACCTGGTCAACCAGTTCCAGCCGGGCATGCTCCAGGTCCTCCAACAGCAGTTGGTCGGCCCCAACGGCGGCGAGCCGCTCGACCTCCAGAAGGACATCTTCGGCCCGCTCGGCAACCGCCTGACGATCGTCACCGACTTCAAAAAGCCGATCAAGGAGGACAGCCAGCGATACCTGCTGGGCATCGCCATCACCGACGTCAAGAAGTTCCAGGGCTCGCTCAACAAGATCATCGAGATCGCCGGCGGCGCCCCCGCGAAGCGCGACTTCCAGGGGACGACCATCTACGATTTCAAGCTGCCCGAGATGCCCGCCAACAACGGGGCCGCCAACCCGCTGAGCGGCGGCACGGTCAGCCTGGCGATCGCCAAGGATACCCTCTTCGTCGCCTCCGAGCCGGCCCTACTGGAGTCGACCCTCCGGGGCGGCGGACAGAGCCTGGCCGACAGCCCGGATTTCCAGGCCGTCCTCAAGCAGGTCCCGGCCAAGTCCAGCACCCTGAACTACGCCAAGGCCGACGAGGCCGCCCGGGCCTCCTACGACAGCATCAAGAGCGGCGACTTCGAGAAGCAGATGAAGGCCGCCCCCAACGCCCCCGACTTCGGCAAGATCTTCGACAAGTCGAAGCTGCCCGACTTCTCCGTCTTCGCCAAGTACCTCGCCCCCGGCGGCGGCTTCGGCCTGATGGAGAACGACGGCGTCACCTTCACCAACTTCACCCTCCGGAAGGCCAACCCCTGAGCGGGGGCCGACATCGGGAGCAGTCCGCGCGAATTGAAGGCGGCGGGGGTCGTGATGACGACCCCCGCCGCCTTCCCTTTTGGAGAGTTCCATTCAAGTCCGGCGTCCGGCCGATCCGATCCAATCGTCAGAGACGGCCGTCGGGTCGTGGGGTCCGCCCCCGGGCCGACGGGAGATTCCGAGGGTCGGAGGTGCTGGATGTTCGACCGCACGGGCAGGGATGCTATCGGCCGTTCCGGGGCGGGATCGCGGGGCCGAGCGAAGGCCGGGCGACGCTTCCTGGTCGAGCCGCTCGAAGGCCGGGCGCTGATGACCGCCTCGCTCGCCCCGATCCCCAGCGTCACCGTCGAGGCGGGCGCGGGATACCAGGTCCCCTTGAACGGCGCCTATAACGGCAACACCGACCCCCAGACGTACACCGTCACGACGAACACCCCGTCCGGCGGCGTGGCCGCGACGGTCGCGACCGGTCAGTTCTGGTCGATCACGGTCAACCACGTCTCGAGCGGGCCCAACGACCCGGCCTTCTCGGGGACGATGGTCTACCAGCTCTTCCAGGACCTGACGCCGAACTCCGCGGCGAAGATCGAGAGCCTGATCAACGGCACGGTGCCCTACGCCAACCTGACGGCCCAGGCCCAGCCGGTGATCTACCCCAACGGAGCCAACTCCCCGGGCCGGGACTATTACCTCTTCGGTGGCAATACGATCCACCGGGTAGCGAACCTCACCGGCACCCCCCGCGTCGT
>JAJYDH010000260.1 GCA_021777685.1 Planctomycetota bacterium
CCGACGAGCTTGTATTCGAGCTTGATCTCGAAATCGCCGACGTCCCCACCGCGCCAGATGCAGAAGGTATTGCCCTTCGCCGGGTTCTCCGCCGAGTTGACGCCGGTGATGCAGCCGTCCTCGATCTTCCAGTGGTCGGGGTCTCCATCCCACCCGTCGAGCGTCTTGCCATCGAAGATCGCGGCGAACCCGTCCTGAGCCGCCGCGACGGCCGGGATCGCGAACACCCCGATCAAGCACCAGATGAGACCGCGGATGCGCATGCGTCACTCCCGACTGATGGACAGGTTATCGCGGATGCTTCGGGGATCGCGGCCGACGACCCCGCCGGCCTGAAGACGATTCGAGCAGCCCGAGACGTCGCGGTCAAGTCCCCCGCGCACCGAGGTCCCGCCGCGTGCTCAGGCCGTCCTCGTCCGACCGATCGCAAAGATCCCGGGTCGAGAGCGAACGTCCGAGACACCCGACGCCCAAGCGGTTGAAGTGGGAGCACTCGGAATCGGGGCAGGCGAAGCCGGCGAGCGAGACGACCGGCGTCGTGTCACCGGATGAGGTGGTCGAGGGTTAGCGTGCCATGGCGGGCTCCGAACCCAGGCGGATCATCCGCCCCGCCAGGAGCACCGAGGGGAGGAGACGGAGGTCGTTGGCAGGGTCTCAAACCGGGCCGGTCAGTTGATAAACCGCAATTTCCGGAAGTTACTGACCGCTGCATCAAGGAGATCAAGTCGTCGGTGCATTCCGTAGCTGAAATCGAGCGGTTTCGGGTCTCGGGAACCTGATCTTCATTAAGCAGCGGTCAGCAGGAGGACGCCGGGAATGAATTCTCCGCGCTCGAAGCCGCCGTTCCCACCGCAGGGGTCGAGGCCCTGACATGAGCTTGAGGTCGCGAAGAGGTCGATGAAGCAAATATTACATTCCACCTTGTCAACGGGTGCAGGACCCAGAACGCCGTACAGCACTCGTCTGCAGACGTCCGGGACTCTCATTTCCCCGCGTCGGCCCGCGGCATGAATCGCACCTCGTCGCAAACCACGTAGCCGCCCGGCGGGGCACCCGAGAAGCGGACGAACGCGATCGTCGATGCCTTCACCGTCAGCTCGAAGCTCGGGATCGGCTGCTCCGGACCGGTTCGCTCGGGCACTGCGTCCCTTGATGCCCGATCCACCACCTTCCCTTCGATGTCGTATGCCTCCACGACTGCCCTGCTTCCTATCGAGCCCCAGAGCACAAGCGTGACGCTCGCCGCCGGCTTCGCGAAGCGAATCTCGACCGGGATCGACTCATTCGCCATCGCGTTGAGTATGCCTTTCCGCGGCGTCTTCAGGTGCGGGAAGAACATCACCCTTCCGGCGGCGCGGCTCGTGGACGGCGGGCGAGCCAGGGCGAACACGACGCCCTGGTCCGTAAAGCTCGACATCGGCTTGCCGGCCTCGACCTTGTCGAAGGTGATTGTCACCGGATCATCGGCGGGCGCGACGAGGGAGCAAAGAGCCATCAGGACGATCATTCGGGCGTGCATCATGGCTCAGTCCATCTCCAGTCCGCGCATCGTGCCGGTCGAAGGGCCGAAGCCCGTCTCCTCGATCCCCATGCGCTGGAGCATGGAGACGAACAGGTTCGGCAGCGGATAGTTGCGTTCGCGGTTGAAGGCCAGGTGCTGGCCGTGGCGGAAACCGCCGCCGGCAAAGAGCGTCGGCAGGTTCGTCGTCGAGTGCGAGTTCGCGTCGCCGAGGTTGGAGCCATAAAGCACCATCGTGCGGTCGAGCAGCGTCGCGTCGTCTTCTCGGGCGAATTTCAGGGACTTGAACAGGTCGGCGAGCAGCTTCATGTGCCATTCATCGATGGTCGTGAGCTGCGTCAGCTTCTCCTCGGCCAGGCCGTGGTGCGACAGGTTGTGATAGCTGTCGGTGATCGTCTCGCCGGCGATCTGCACGACCGGCGTGCCGACGCTGTTGAGCATCAGCGTGATCGCGCGGGTCGAATCGGTCTCGAAGGCCAGGCGCGCGAGGTCGTACATGACCCGCAGCTTGGCCATGTATTGTGCCGGGCTGGCCGGGTCGATCGGCGCGTTGGCCCGAACCGTCGGCTTCGGCCGGTTGGCCCAGCCTCGCGACTCCTGGAGCCGGTGCTCCAGGTCGCGGACCGCCGAATAATACTGGTCGAGTCGGGCCCGGTCGCGGGGGCCGACGTTCCGCCGGAGGTCCCTGGCCTGCTCGGAGACCACGTCCAGGATACTCCTGCCCGTGTCGAGATCCCGGATCTGCCGCTCGATCTCGGCTGCCGTCCCCCGCAGGAAGAGCTGCTTGAATACCCCGGACGCCTGGCCCTCCGGCGGGATCGCGACTCCCGCACGCGTCCACGACAGCCCGCGGCCGCCGTTGACAGCCAAAGTGAGCGATGGGAATCGCGTCAACGTCCCGATCCGTTCGGCCACCAGTTGGTCGAGGGAGATCGAGTTCCGGAACGAGCTGCTGGCCGGGTGCGGGGCCGCGGTCAGGAAGCTGATGTCCGACGGGTGTCCACCATCCACGTTCGGGTGCGACACCCCGCTGAGGACCGTGAAGTCGGCGCGGTGTTCCTGTAGCAACTTCAAGTAGGGCGAGGGGGTGTAGTCCCGGCCCGCCTCGTTGGGGAAGAACGGACGGGGCAGCACGCCGAGGTTGTTGCAGATGCAGAACATCCGGCGCGGGACCGCCGCGTGGGAAGCCCGAGCGGATGGCGAGGACATCGATTCCAGGATCGGCAGCGCCATCGCCACGGCCGAGCCGCGGAGGAAGCACCTTCGAGAGATCGGCCGACGCCGCGAAGCGAAGGGTGCCGCGAATCGCGACCATGATTGCGGGTTCATCGCCGATTTCCCCTACTTGTTCCGGAACAGCTCGCTCCGCAAGATCGCGTGGACGAGGCTGCGCACGCCGTACCGGCCGGGCCTTGTCGCTTCGAGGATCTTCTCGATCTCCTCGCGATCGGAGAATCGCACCGGCGCGCCGGTGGCGAAGACCGTCAGTTGCCGGGCCAGATTCCTCGCGATCTGCCGCTCGTCCCGGACGAGCAGCCGCTTGAGTCCGCGCACGTCCATGAACGGCCGGCCGTCTGGCAACACGCCGACCGAATCGACCGTCAACGCGTGGTGGAACGCGAACGGCTGCCCGTTCAGGCCGAAGCCCCGGACGGGCGGGACCTTCTCGGACACCGCCCGGTAGCGCTCGCGGTAGCCGCCCATCACGTCGAAGCTCTCCAGGGCGAAGCCCGGCGGGTCTATCCTGCCGTGACAGGACGCGCAGCTCGCATCGGCGCGATGCCTGTCCAACTGCTGACGGATCGTCACCGCGCCACGGATGTCCGGCTCGACCGCCTTGACCGACGGGGGAGGGGGTGATGTCTCCAGTCCCAGGATTCGTTCGGTGATCCAGTGGCCGCGGAGCACCGGCGAGGTCGTCGTGCCATTGGCGGTCACCTTGAGGACGCTGGCCTGAGTCATCACCCCGCCGCGGAGGCTGTCGGCCGGCAGGTTCACCTTTCGGAATCCGGTGCCGGCGATGCCGCCGATGCCGTAATGCTCGGCAAGTCGCTCGTTCAGGAAAGTGAAGTCCGAATCGACGACGTGACGCGCGGGCAGGTCGGCTCGCAGCAGTTCGGCGAAGAACAGCCGCGTCTCCTCCAGCGCCGCCAGCTTCAACGGGTCGTCGAGTTCGTAATCGTTATAGAGCGTCGTCGACGGCGAGGTTTCGTCGATCTTCCGCAGGTCGAGCCAGCAATCGGTGAACGCCTCGACGAAGCGGCGTGCCCTGGGATCTTCGAGCATCCGTTCGGCCTGGGCATGCAGTATATCCGGCTTATTCAACTCGCCGCGGTCCGCGAGCGACCGAAGGATCTCGTCGGGGACCGTGTTCCACAGGAACAGGGCCAGCCGGGTGGCGAGGTCGTGGTCATCGAGCCTGCCCGGCATTTCATCGATGAACACAAAGCCCGGTGACGCCAGGATGGCCGTGTAGGCCGAGAGTATCGACCGCGTGAAGCCGGAGCCCTCCCGGAACTCATCGTCGAACAACCGCCGGAACCGCTGCACGTCGGCCTCGGCGACCGGCCGGCGATACGCCTTCTTCAGAAAGGCTCGCAACAACCGCTCGGCGTCCTCCCGAGGCGCCGAGGATTCGACCTCATAGAGCATCTCGCGCGAGGCGAGGCGAGCGGGGCCCCGAGGTCCGCCGCCTACCACGGGCCCGGCCGATGGGCCCGGGCCGATCTCCAGCGATACACCCGTCCGCGCCCGATCCGAGGGTGCGAGTCGCAGCCGGCCGAAGAGCCGCTCGTAGCCCGCCCCGCCGGCAGGGTCGTTGTCCAACGGGCCTTCGATCTCGATCCACTGGACGGCGTAGCCCGGCATGCCGTCCTCGGTCGCGAGCGGATTGACGTATTGCTCATCCGTGCCGTTGACCCGCGCGCGGAAGAGACGGGAGCCGTCGGTCCGCACGACCTCGTTCGCGAGAAGGAAGACCTCGATCTCGCTGACGGTCCGATCGGGCGTGAAGTCGACGGCCCCGATCGGGCGGGTCTGGCCGCCGGCCTGCGCGAACACGCCGATCGGCTCGTTGCGCCGCCCGGGATAGACCTCGTCCAGGTTCGGGCGGTGCCACAGGAGCGTGTGAAAGACCGGCGCCTTCTCGGCCCCCTGGCCCTCATAGAACCATCGCGCCACCCCGCCGCCGGCGACCCAGATCGTGTAACCGGCGATCCGCAGCTTGTAGCGGGCCGCGACCGGAGCCCGCCAGCCGCTCCAGCTATAACCACCCGCGTCGCTGAAGATGCTCGACACCCTGCCGACCGCCTCACGCTCGCGCGTCTCCGGGCTGGTCGCCGGGCCGCGGCCGGCGCGGACCTCCGGCTGGGCGTGCGAATCCAGGACGGGGAACGACAGCCGGTCAGGCAGGGTCCCGTTCTCGCGTGGCCACCAATTCCGTAGGCTCCGTTCGTCGCGAGCATACAGCTTACGGGCCGCCTTCGCCGGCCGCTCAAGGTGTGTCGCCATCGCCATTCGCATGGCGTAGTCGGCCGAGTCCATGAACCGCGCGATCTGGACATAGGAGACGTCGAGCGCCTCGCCGCTCTTGTTGAAGTGATACGCCTCGCCGTCCTCGGGAAGGCGACTGGCGAGCTGGGCCCACGGGACGTGCAGCAGGTCGCGCAGGGCGTTTTCGTATTCGTAGCGATTGAGCCGCCGGCGGATCGCCCGGCCCTCGTCGGCCAGTTCCGCCCGCTCCGCGGAGACGATCGACCGCGCCAGGCCCTCGACGAAGGTTTTCTGTCGTTCGGCGTCAGGCCGGGCCTTGCCCCTGGGCGGCATCTCGCCCGCCTTCACGCGATCGTGCACCTTGATCCACACGGCACGGCTGGCGGGATCGCTCGCGTCGAGCTCGAAGCCGGTCAGGTCGAGCTGGCCTTTGCGGCTGACGTCGTTGTGGCAGTTCGTGCAATGCTCGCCGAGGAAGGCTTCGTCGGGGGCGGCAGTCGCGGCCGCGCCCGCCGAGACGACCCCGAGTAGGACCAGCACCGCGAGCCCGAGGAGTCGAAGGCGTGACCTACCTCGGCGATCTCCGAGAGACCGTTGGCGCATCATTGCTTGTTCCTGGTCGAGTTGCGTTGGCGTAACCGCCCGGGACGGAAGCCCGACTAATCCTGGAACACCAGCGGAGCGAACTGGTAGAGGCTGCGCCGCCAGGTCTGCCACTCGTGGGCCGTGTTCGGGGATTCGTAGTAGGTGTTCCTGATGCCCAGCTTCTCCAACGCCTCGTGGTTCGCCTTCGCGGTGGCCGTGTTCTCCTTGCCGCCGTAGCTGACGAACACCACCTTGACCTTCTGCCTGAAGGCCGCCGGGTCGGCCAGGGCGGGATCATTCGCGGCTATGCTGCCTCCGCTGAAGAGCCCGATGTGGGAGAACTTGTCGAGGTTGGCCAGGGTGATCTGTTTGGTCTGCGCGCCGCCCATCGAGAGCCCCGCCATGGCCCGATGAGGCTGGTCGGCGATCGTGCGGTAGTTGGCGTCGATGAAGGGAATCAGCTCCTCATTCATGATCTTCGCGAAGGCGGAGAAGTCGAACCTCGGGCGGCCAGGGGCCCCGCCGGTGCCGCCGGGGGCGGGGCCGCCAGCAGGTCGCGGCCCGCCCGCGAAGTTGTTGCCGCCGTTGTCCATCACGATGATGAACGGCCTGGACTTGCCCGCGGCGATGAGGTTGTCCAGGATCAGGTTCGCGCGCCCCTGGTTTCCCCAGCCGGTCTCGTCCTCGAACGCGCCGTGTTGCAGATACAACACCGGATACCTCTTGCCGGTATCCTTGTCGTAATCGGGCGGCGTGTAGACGAAACAGCGGCGAGTGGTGTTGGTGCTCCTGGAGGAGTACAGGTTCTGGCGGAGCTGGCCGTGTGGGACGTCCTTGACGGCGTAGGAGTCCTCGTCCAGGGCCGGGATCTCGATGGCGCTGCCCCACCGGCCGGCGCCGAAGTAGGACTTGCTGCCGGGGTCAGGGACCTCGGCCCCGTCGACGGTGATCCGGTAGTAATGGAACCCCTCGTCCAGGGGGCGGGTGGTGCCGACCCAGGCCCCGTCTTCGCCCTTCGTCAGAGCGATCCCGCCCCACTCAAGCACTCGCACGCTCTGGGCCCGAGGCGCGACGATGCGGAAGCGGGCGCGGTGCTCGGAGTTGACCTGGGGAAACTCCTTGCCGCCCTGGTTGGAGGACGCCGGCTTGAAATCCTCCAGGGCCGGCACGGCCGGGGACGGCTCGGACTGGGACGGCGTGGCCTGCGCCAACGCGATTTGGCCCGCCAGCAGGGGCAGCAACACGAAACCCATCGACGCTGCTTTCATGACTGCGCTCCTCGGTCCTGAGACACTCGTCGGGCCATCGGGCATCAGACGATCCTCCCTGGGAATTCTCTCAGCGAAAGATTCGCTGGGCGAAGTAATAGAGGTTGTTCCTCCACTCGGTCGCGTCGTGCCCGTGGCCGTCGACGTGCCAGACGTGCGGGATGTCCTTCTCCTTGAGATAAGAGTGGATCCCCTGGCTGATGCGGAGGAGGTTGTCCTTGTTGCCGCAGGCGACCCACAGGAGCTTGAGCTGTTTCTTCGCGCCTTCCGGGTCGGGGATCAAATCCGAGGCGGGCTTCGTGTTCGGGGCCGAGGAGAAGGCGCCGATCCAGGCGAAGGTGTCGAGGTGGGCCAGCCCGAAGTTGAGCGTCTGACCGCCGCCCATGGACAGGCCGGCCAGGGCGCGACCCTCGCGGTCCTTGCGGGCCGAGTATTTCGCTTCGATCGTGGGGATCACGTCTTCGAGGAGGTCCTTCTCGAACGCCGCGAAGGCCGGGGCAGCGGCATAGATGTTCCCCTCGGGCCGGTCGTTTTTCTGGGCGCGTCCGTTGGGCATGACCACGATCATGGGCTCGGCCTTGCCGTCGGCGATGAGGTTGTCGAGGAGGCGATTCGGATGCGCGAAGCGCTGCCATTCCGTCTCGTCGCCGCCGATGCCGTGCAGGAGGTAGAGGACCGGATATTTCTTGTCGGCGGAGTAACCGGGGGGCGTGTAGACCTGCATCTTGCGGGCGGCGCCGACCGACTTCGAGTCGTACGAGACCATCTCCAGCTTGCCGTGCGGCAGGTCCTTCTCGGCGGTGAGGTCGGACGGCGGTTCGGGGAACGCGGGGACATCGTCGGCGTTCAGGACGATCGGCGGCCGCTGTCCCGGGCCGGGCCGGCGGCCGACCGAGGGGGCCTGCTGCGCGAACAAAAGCGGGGCGAACTCGTTCAGGCAGCGGCGCCAGGTCAGCCACTCGTGCGACGTGCCGGGCGACTCAAAATAGATGTGCTTGATCCCGGCCTTCTCCAGCGCCTCGTGATAATTCTTGACGCCCTCGTACATGCGCTGCGGCTCGGTCGTGCCGATGCCGAGCCAAAGGATCTTCACCTTCTTGTTGAAGTCGTCGGCGTCGGCCATGACGCCGCCGTGGGCCGTCTTGGGGTCGAAGGTGCTTCCGCCGAAGCCGCCGCCGGCGCCGCTGAAGCCGCCGATGTGCGAGAACAGGTCGAGGTGCTTGAGCGTGATCTGGAACGTCTGCATGCCGCCCATCGAGAGTCCGGCCATCGCGCGGTGATCTCGGTCGGGGATCGTGCGATAGGTCGCGTCGATCATCGGGATCAGGTCCTTGACCATCACGTCCTCGAACGCCGTGAACATGCGGCTCATGTCCGGACGCGGCGGCGGAGCCTGTCCCGGGGCGGCCGGGCGGGGAGCGGCGGGCGCGGGGGCCGTCTCGCCGGGCCGGCGCGCGTAGCCCTGTTCCATGACCACGAGCATCGGCCGCGCCTTCTTCGCGGCGATCAGATTGTCCATGATAAAGCTCATGCGTCCCTGATTCGGCCAGCCGGTCTCGTCCTCGCCGCCGCCGTGCTGGAGGTACAGGACGGGGTATCGGGTGTCGCGGTCGGCGTCGTAGCCGGGCGGGGTGTAGAGGAAGATGCGCCGCCAGTCCTGGGTCGTCTTCGAGAAATACCAGCGCTCGCGGACCTCGCCGTGCGGGACGTCCTTCGGCAGGTAGAAGTCGACCCCCTTCTCGGGAACCTCGATACCGCTCGTGTCCTTGCCGGTGCCGTAGAACGTCTGGCTCGCGGGGTCGTTCACCGGCACGCCGTCGATGAACATCCGGTAGTAATGGAAGCCCGGCACCACGGGGTCCGTGGTCGCGGTCCAGAAGCTGTCCTCGCCCTTTTTCGCCTCGTACCGCTTGTTGTCGAAGAAGCCGAATTCGACCTTC
>JAJYDH010000261.1 GCA_021777685.1 Planctomycetota bacterium
GGCCAACACCCGCGACGAGATCCACCGGGCGCTCGACCTCGCCGAGGAGTTCGGCACCGACGCGGCGATCGTCGGCGGCCGGGAGGCGAACAAGGCCGTCGCCCGGCTCCGGTCGAAGGATATCCCTGTCATCCTCCGCCTCGACTTCCCCGAGGAGCCCAGGGTCCCGACCGAGGCCGAATATCGCAAGAAGTCGGCCGAGGACCGCGACGAGCCGCTCAAGGTCCTCGCCGAGAAGGCCGCGAGTTGGAAGGAGCGGGTCGCCGTCGCCAAGACTCTTGCGGCGGCCAACGTCCGGTTCGCCTTCGCCGCCGAGGGCACCGGCGGCCGGGCCGACGCCTTCCACGCCCAGCTCCGCAAGGCCATCGCCGCCGGCCTCCCGCGAGACGCCGCGATCGACGCCCTCACCCGCCGGGCCGCCGAGATCGCCGGCCAGGGCAAGAAGCTCGGCACGATCGAGCAGGGCAAGCTCGGCCACCTCGTCGTCATGACCGCCCCCCTCGGCGACGAGAACGCCAGGGTCCGCTACGTCCTGGCCGACGGGATCAAGTTCGACCTGGAGAAGGCCAACGCCGCCCCCGCCAAGGGCAAGGGGCAGCTCGGCGGAGCCGGGGTCGAGTCGGCCAAGGGCAAGGGGCGACGCAAGGCCCAGGAGAAGGAGGAGGCCCCCGAGGTCGCCAGGAAGGACGAGGTCAAGAAGGACGAGCCGAAGAAGGAAGAAACCAAGGTCGCCGAGGCGAAGAAGGACGAGCCGAAGCCCGACCCCACCAGCACGCCGAAGTCCGAGGACGACCAGGGGCCGAAGTCGCCGTTTGTGGACATCGCCACCGAGTTCGACCCCGACCGCAGGCCGTCGATCAAGACCGGCGGGACCGTCCTGATCAAGGACGCCACGATCCTGACCGTCACCCGGGGGACCATCCCCCGGGGGTCGATCCTCGTCAGGGACGGCAAGATCGCCGAGGTTGGCGCCAACGTCGTCGCCCCCGAGGGCGTGACGGTCCTCGACGCGACCGGGCTGGTCGCGATGCCGGGGATCATCGACACCCACTCGCATCAGGCGATCCAGGGGGGCGTCAACGAGATGAGCCTGTCGATCGTGCCCGAGGTCCGCGTCAAGGACGTCGTGACCGGCGACGATCCGGGGATCTACCGGGCCCTGGCCGGCGGGACGACCGCGGCTCGGCTCCTCCACGGCTCGGCCAACACGATCGGCGGCCAGGACGCCGTCATCAAGCACAAGCCCGGCCAGCCGGGCCGCGAGATGATCCTCCGCGACGGCCCGCAAGGCGTGAAATTCGCCCTCGGCGAGAACGTCACCCGCATCTCCGGCCGGTTCCCCAACACCCGGATGGGCGTCGAGGCCACCATCGAGCGGGCCTTCCAGGAAGGCCGCGCCTACCGCGAGTCGATGAAGGCGTATGAGGCCGCCAGGGGCCGGGGCGAGGTCGCGCCGCCGCCTCGCCGGGACCTCCGGCTGGAGGCGCTGGCGGACATCCTCGACGGCAAGATCAAGATCCACAGCCATTGCTACCGGAACGACGAGATCCTGATGCTCCTCCGGGTCGCCGCCCGGCACGGGGTCCGCGTCCAGTCGCTCCAGCACGTCCTGGAGGGTTACAAGGTCGCCGCCGAGATCGCCGCCCACGGCGCCAGCGCCTCGACCTTCTCCGACTGGTGGGCCTACAAGATCGAGGCGTTCGACGCCATCCCGTTCAACGCGGCCGTGCTCTCCGAGGCCGGCGTCTCGGTCTGCATCAAGAGCGACAGCGAGGAGCTGATCCGCCACCTCTACCTCGAGGCCGCCAAGATGGTCAAGTACGGCGGGGCGGCCGAGGACCAGGCCCTGGCGATGATCACGATCAACCCCGCCCGCGAGCTGGGTCTCGACCGCCGGCTCGGATCGATCGAGGTGGGCAAGGACGCCGACATCGCCCTCTTCAACGCCCACCCCTTCGACGGCTTCGCCCGCTGCGAGCTGGCCCTGGTCGACGGCGAGGTCCACTTCCAGCGCAAGGCGAAGGATGGCAAGCTCACGCCCCGGCCCGGCGACCACTCGGCCATGCCGGCGGCGGCCTTCGCGGCCGAGGCGAAGGGCAGGACCCTCGACCTGGCCCGCGTCGCGAACGGCACCTACGCCGTCACCGGCGCAACGCTGCACCCGGTCTCGGGCCCGGACATCCCGGGCGGGACGATCGTGATCTCGGCCGGCAAGATCGCGGCCGTCGGCGACTCGAAGACCCCGATCCCGGCCGACGCGAAACAGATTGACGCGAAGGGGTTCGACGTCTGGCCCGGCCTGATCGACGCCGGCTCGCCCTTGGGCCTGTACGAGGTCGGGAGCCTCCGCGAGACGCAGGACTCGTCCGACTCGGCCGAATACCAGCCCGAGCTGCGGACGAGCGTCGCCCTCCACCCCGACAGCGAGCTGATCCCCGTCACCCGGGCCAACGGGGTCCTGGCGACGTTCGTCCAGCCCACCGGCGGCGTGATCGCCGGCCAGGGGTGCGTGATCGGGCTCGACGGCTGGGTCCCGTCGGAGATGGTCGTCCTCGACCCCGCCGGCCTGGTCGTGAACATCCCAAGGCACGTCTCGCCCAACGCCGAGGGGCGGGGCCGGGCCGCCGGTATGGGAGGGAGCGGCGATTCATCCGCCCGCAAGGCTCGCCTGGAGGCGATCCGCGAGGAGTTCCGCCGGGCCCTGGCGTATGACAAGGTCGTCGCCGCCGCTCGGGACCGCAAGGCCCAGGCGCCGACGCCCGACCCGAGGCTGGCGGCCCTCCTCCCCTACGCGAAGGGGGAGAAGCCGGTGATCTTCCGGGCCGAGGGGCGCGTCGAGATCCTCGACGCCCTCAAGATCGCCGCCGACCTCAAGCTCAAGGCCGCGATCTCCGGCGGCGCCGAGGCGTGGAAGGTCGCCGACGCTCTGAAGGCGGCCAGGGTGCCGGTGCTGATCGCCGGGACGCTCCGGCTCCCGACCGAGTCGACCGACCCCTACGACGCCGTCTACGCCAACCCGGCCAGGCTCCACGAGGCGGGCGTGAGCTTCGCCATCAGGTCGGGCGGCAGCGGCGCCGATGCGGCGACCGCGTCGAGGAACCTCCCCTACGAAGCGGCGACCGCCGTCGCCTACGGCCTGCCCGAGGCCGCGGCGCTCAGGGCCGTGACCCTCGCCCCGGCCGAGATCCTCGGCGTCGCCGATCAGCTCGGCTCGCTGGAGGTCGGCAAGCGGGCCAACCTGATCATCACCCTCGGCCACGTCCTCCAGCCGACGACGGAGGTCAAGGGGCTGTTCCTGGCCGGCAAGCCCTTGACGCCCGAGAGCCGCCATACTCGGCTCTACGCCAAGTTCCGGGGACGGCTCGCCGAGGTCAGGGCCGGGACCGCCCCCCTCGGGATCGAGGTCGACCCCGGCAGCCCTTCGACGCCCGCCACCGCCCCGTCGCCGGCCTCGGCGGGCCAGGAGGATCGAAAGTAGACGCGGGTCGGATTGCGGCCTCGTAGTCGACCGGGGCCAATGAGGCTGTCCGGTTCACATGGTCGATCCTTGATGGTCGATGGACGATGGGTGCAAACGCATCCGATCGGCCATCGACCATCGTCGATCGGTCATGTCTTACGGATCGGACAAGCTCAGAGGCTATCCGGAAAGGTCTCGCGGCCCGGAAACGGGGACTGGCTCCGCAGCGCAGCGGAGGTGCCCGTCCCCGTTTCCGGGCCGCGAGACCCCCGTCCCGGCCGGGAAGGGGGCGGAATGGGGACGGGCACCTCCGCTTCGCTCTCGAGCCAGTCCCCATTCCGGCCCTCACGCGGATAGCCTCTCAGCCTGTCCGCGAATCAGACGGCGGAGCCCGAGGCTTCCTCGTGCCGGAGGATCGCCAGCGCCAGGGCCAGCGAGTTGAGCCGGGTCGCGGCGGTGTCGGCCCTGGACATGAAGGCGACGGGGACCGTCGTGCCCCGGAGGACGCCGCCGAAGTGACAGTCGGCGGTGTACATGATCGCCTTGACCGTCAGGTTGGCCGAGAGGAGGTCGGGGAAGACCATCGCGTCGGCAGCCCCGACGACCTCGCCCCCGGCCCGCTTCTTCCCGCCGGCGTCGGCCGAGTAGGCCAGGTCGAACGAGAGCGGCCCCTCGACTGGCGCCCCGGGGAACTCGCCGTCGCGGCCCCTCCGCCGGATCTCGGCCGCGTCGACCGTCTCGGGCATCGTCACGTCGACCGCCTCGGTCGCGGCCATCAGCGCGACCCGAGGACGGCCCTCGCCGAGCGACCGGGCGGCGGCGATCGCATGGCGGACGATCTCGACCTTGCTCGCGAGCTTCGGCCTGACGCAGACGCCGGTGTCGGCCATGAGGAATCGGCGCCCGTCGTCGGCGATCTCCATCAGGACGACCTGGCAGGCGACCCGTCCCGACCGGATGCCGTGCCCGGGGTCGAGCACCGCCTGCATCAGGGCCGGCGTGGCGATCTGGCCCTTCATGAGCATCGCGGCCCGTCCCTCGCGGACCTCCAGGACCGCCGCGACCGCCTGATTGGCCACGTCCGCGACGTCCCGGATCGAGAACCCGTCCAGGTCAACGCTATTCTCGTCCGCCACCCGGCGGATCTCGGCCCCGGAGCCCACGACGATCGGCTCGACCCACCCCCGGTCGGTCGCGACCCGGAGCGCCTCCAGGACCGTCGGGTCGGCACCCCCGGCCACCGCGAGGGGGACGGGAGACCGCAGGGCGTCGGCCTCCTGGTGAAGCCGGCCGAATCCGGGCAAGCTCATCGCGAGGGCTCTCCGTTTCGATGACCTCGGCATCCCCGGGGCGGCGGGTTTCCGGATCAAGGGAGGATGTCGTTCACCGCGAAGGTCGCCATCGAGTTCTCCCGTCACCGGGTCAGTGACTTGTACCGGATCCGGTGGGGCTGGTCGGCCTCCATCCCGAGGCGCTCCTTGCGCTGGGCCTCGTAGGTCTGGTAATTGCCGTCGCACCAGACGACCTTGCTGTCCCCCTCGAAGGCGAGGATGTGGGTGGCGATCCGGTCGAGGAACCAGCGGTCGTGGCTGATCACCACGGCGCAGCCGCTGAATTCGAGGATCGCCTCTTCGAGGGCGCGGAGCATGTCGACGTCCAGGTCGTTGGTCGGCTCGTCCAGGAGCAGGAGGTTTCCCCCGCTCTTGAGGAGCTTGGCCAGGTGGACCCGGTTCCGCTCGCCGCCGGAAAGGTTGGCGACCTTCTTCTCCTGGTCCGGCCCCTTGAAGTTGAACGAGGCGACGTAGGCCCTCGCCGGGACCTTCCGCTTGCCCAGCGGGATCTGGTCGAGCCCGCCGGTGATCTCCTGGAAGATCGTGTTCTCGGGGTTGAGGGTCTCCCGGCTCTGGTCGACGTAGGAAGAGACCACGGTGTCGCCCACCCGGAGCGTGCCGCCGTCGGGCGACTCCTGCCCGACGATCATCCGGAAGAGCGTGGTCTTGCCCGCGCCGTTGGGGCCGATGACGCCGATGATCCCGCCGGGCGGGAGGCGGAAGGTCATGTCCTCGAACAGCAGGCGTTCGCCGTACCCCTTCTTGACCCCCTCGGACTGGACGACGAGGTCGCCGAGGTGCGGTCCGGGCGGGATCTGGAGGACGATCGCCTCGTCGCGGCGATCGGCGGCCTCTCCGGCGAGCTGTTCGTAGCGGGCGAGCCGCGCCCGGTTCTTGGCGACCCGGGCCCTCGGGGCCATCCGGACCCACTCCAGCTCGCGGGCCAGGGTCTTCCGGCGGTTGCTCTCCTGCTTCTCCTCCTTGGCCAGCCGCTCCTGCTTCTGCTCCAGCCAGGACGTGTAATTCCCCTGCCAGGGGATGCCCTGGCCCCGATCCAGCTCCAGGATCCAGCCGGCGACGTTGTCGAGGAAGTAGCGGTCGTGGGTGACGGCGACCACCGTCCCCGGATAGTCCTGGAGGTGGCGTTCGAGCCAGGCGACCGACTCGGCGTCGAGGTGGTTGGTGGGCTCGTCGAGCAGGAGGATGTCGGGGCGTTCGAGCAGAGTCTTGCAGAGGGCGACCCGCCGCTTCTCGCCGCCGGAGAGGGTCGAGACGGCGGCGTCTCCGGGCGGGAGCCTCATGGCGTCCATGGCGATCTCGACGTTCCGGTCGAGGTCCCAGGCATTGGCCGCGTCGATGGCGTCCTGGACCCGGGCCTGCTCGTCGAGCAGCTTCTCCATCTCGTCGGGTCCGAGCGGTTCGCCGAGTTTGGCATTGATCTGGTCGAACCGGGTGAGCAGTGCCCGGGTCTTCGCGACGGCCAGCTCGACGTTCCCTCGGACGTCGAGCGAGGGGTCGAGCGTCGGCTCCTGGGGGACGAACCCGATGGTCGTGCCGGGCGCGGGCCTGGCGGTCCCGACGAAGTCCTTGTCGACCCCCGCCATGATCCGCAGGAGCGTGCTCTTGCCCGCGCCGTTGCCGCCGAGGACGCCGATCTTGGCGCCCGGGTAGAACGAGAGCCAGATGTTCTTGAGGATGTCACGCTTGGCGATGGACTTGGAGAGGTTTTCGATCTGGAAGATGTATTGCGGGGGCATGGACGGACCCTGGTGCGGACGCGGGAAATGGCGGCGCCGGCGCCACGCGATCGACGACGGTTCCCACCCAGTAGACCCGAAGGACGGCCCTCGCGGAAGGCCGATTCGCGAGGGCGCGGGGGATCGGCCGGGATCTCCGCCGGGGGGCCGTCGCGAGGTCCGGAGGTCGCGTCAGGGGCGCGCCTGGGCCACTTTCGGGCTGGCCTCGCAGGAGCAGGGCCGCTCCGGGAGGTGATGGATGCGGCATTTCGCGCAGAAGGCCAGGGGCTCGTCGGGATCGGAGGCCCGGGGCTTCGACCTGTCGCCGAAGGCCAGATAGACCAGGATCAGGGCGATCCCGAGCAGATGAAGGCTCGGGTCGACCAGGCAATTGCGGACGAAGCGCATCGGTCTCGCTCCCCGACGTGACGGCCCACCGCGTGACGAAGTCGCGATGATCGGGCGGGCGGGCGGACGTCGTGGGGGTCTGCGCATTCCCCGAAGGCCGGGGCGCGAGTTGATGCCGCCTCGATGGGCCGAGAGGAGACGTCCTCGACCTTTCCCGAACGGGTAGTCGGTATCTGGCCGACGTCCGCGACGCGAACCGGTCCCGAATCCCTCGACGATGCCTCGCCTCACATCTACCCTACGACGGCGAGGCGATCGGCGGGCCATTCGGGCCGGGAATCACTTCTTGGTCGCGGCCTTGGTGGTCTTGGTCGTGGTCGAGGAGGCCGGCTTGGTCGTGAACGGGTCGTGCGTCTTGACCAGCTTGTCGCCCGAGAACGTGTAGAAGGTCCCGCGAGGGGGCGGCGGAATCCGGCGGATGCGCGAGTGGCCCTTGGGATGATAGATGGTGCCGGCGAAGATGACGTTGCTGGTCCCGGTACCCTTCACGAAGGTGACGTGCCCGGCCCTTCCGAACTGGAAGTTCTCGGCGGAGCCCTGTTTCTCGACCGTGCTGGTGCCGTGCCAGCCCTGCTCGCGGGTGGGGCCGCCCCCGGCGGTCAGCACGTCCTTGCCGCCGGTCCCGCCGTTGAGCGTGGCCGGCATGGTCAGGGTGGGGTCGATCGTGATCGTGTCGTTGGCCTTGGAACCGTAGACGATGATCGAGTCCACGTCCGTCACCGCGGGCTGGATCGAGTCGACGACCCCGTTGATGGTGACCTGGACGCTGCCGGCATTCTGGGTGACGGAGATGGTGTTCCTGGCGGTCGGGCTCGGGCGGGGCGGCGGCGTGATCACCAGGTTCCCGGTCGTGCCGCCGCTGCTGTCGAGGATGAACCGCACGGCGCCGGTGACGACCGGCTGGGCCACGTTGATCGTGACGTTCTGGAGCGAATAGTTCGCCGGTGAGGAGGCTGTGGCCGCCGTCCCCGCCCGGTTGACCCCGTCCTGGACGCCGACCACCAGGTTGATCGGGCCGGTGTAGCCGGGCGTGGGCGTCACCGTCACCAGGCCGGAGGCGCTGACGGTAGCCGTGGCGTTGGCGATTGTCGAGGTGAAGGCGCCGCCGGTCACGCCGCCCTGGACCGTGTATGTCAGGGCGTTGCCGGTCGGGTTGCTCGCGCCGAGCTGGAACGAGACCGGCTTGTAGATGTTCGTCGTGATCGGGGTGGCGACGGGCAAGAGCGTGGGCGGGGTGCTCGTCGTGGCGGTGAGGGTCCCCGACGGGATGGTGAACACGGGGAAAGTCCGCGAGGTCGTCGAGCCGTCAACGGTGTCGGTGGCCGTGACGGTGACGTTGGTCAGCGTGCCGGCGGTCGAATTGGCGGCGTTGATGTGGATCACGCCGTCGGGGTTGGTGGTCGACAGCGACGACCCGGTGATGTCGACCGAGCCGAGTGGGGTCGTCCCGCTGGTGCCGCCGACGGCGACGTGGCTCAGGTCGGTCAGGATATTCGCCCCGGAGACGAGCTGGCCGAAGATCGTGTAATTCCCGTTCAGGCCGACGTTCAGGCCGGTGGTGGCGAAGAATTGCGAGTCGTTGGAGCTGGTCCCGCCCGAGTTCGCCAGCGCGAGCTGCCCGCTCTCGTTGAAGACGAGCTGGGGGCTGGTCTCGTTGGCGTAGGGCGTGGCGAAGACCTGGCCGGTGCCGTCACCGTTGAGCGAGCCGCCCTGGACGATGTAGTCGTTGGGGACGACCGGCGGGGTGCCGGTGAGGTTCGCTACCCGGTGGATCGTATTGCCACCGAAGAGGTAATAGTCCCGGCCCGGGGAGTTGGCTCCGTTGGGGTAGATCACCGGCTGGGCCTGGGCCGTCAGGTTGGCGTAG
>JAJYDH010000262.1 GCA_021777685.1 Planctomycetota bacterium
CGTGGTGGTCGTGCTCTCGGACCTCCTCGACGAGGTCCCCCGGATCATCGCCGGCCTGAAGCACTTCCGCCACCGACGCCACGAGGTCATCGTCTTCCACATCCTCGACCCCGCCGAGGTCGACTTCCCGTTCCGAGACACCACGCTGTTCAAGGGCATGGAGGGCCTGCCCGACGTCGTCGCCGAGCCCCACGCCCTCCGCAAGGCGTACCAGGAGGAACTCCGGAACTTCCTCGAAGCGCTGAAGCGGGGCTGCCAGTCGATCGACATCGATTACGTCCCGCTCCGGACCGACCAGGACCTCGACGGGCCGCTGTCCAGCTATCTCGCCTCGCGGTCCTTGCGAGTCCGCTAGGTCTTCGAAAGAATGATTTCAGATCTCAATAATTTGAAATTTCAAATTTGAGATCGAAGATTCAAGATCGCGATTTCAAATCTGAGATCGTGAATCTGAAATTCAAGCTTGGCGATCCCGCGAGGAGACGACGTTGGACCTTCCGGTAATATGGGCGATCGGGTTCGGCGCCCTGCCGATGCTCCAGTTCGGCATCGCGGCGACGTCGCTGCCGATCCTGATCCACCTGCTGAACCGCCGGAAGTACCGCGAGATGCGGTGGGCGGCCATGCGGTTCCTGCTGGCCGCGATGCGGAAGAACCAGCGGCGGGTCAAGGTCGAGCAGTGGCTTTTGCTGGCGATCCGGACCCTGGTGGTGTTCCTCGTCGTCTCGGCGATGGCCAAGCCGTTCCTGGAGAGCATGGGGGCGATCGCCCTGCCGGGCCAGCGGACGCACCGCGTGCTGGTCCTCGACGGCTCCTTGAGCATGGCCTACGCGACCTCGGACAAGAACCGGTTCGAGCAGGCCAAGGCGCTCGCCTCGCAGCTCGTCCGCGACTCCCGGCGGGGCGACGTCCTGAGCATCGTCCTGATGGCCGACCCGCCCCGCGTGGTCGTCGGCGACGCCTCCCCCTCGGCCAATCAGGCCGAGGTGCTCAAGGAGATCGACGCCCTCAGCCTGCCCCACGGCGGGACCGACCTCGTGGCCAGCTTCGACAAGGTCGACAAGGTCCTCGAAGTCTCGACCATCCCCCGCAAGGAGGTCATCTTCCTGACCGACCTCCAGGCCGCGAGCTGGAAGAAGGCGGCCGGCGGCGCCGAGGCGATGAAATCGGCCGTCGCCAAGCTGACCGCCCGCCGGGCGCAGTCGGTCGTGATCGACCTGGGCAAGGACGGCGGAGAGAACCGCGCGGTGACCGACCTCCGGCTCGACTCGCCCGTCGTCACCCTCGGCGGACCCGCCCCGAAGGTGATCGCCACGGTCCGCAACTACGGCCCGAATCCGGTCTCCGACTTCAAGGCCCGCTTGCTCGTCGACGGCCAGCTCGGGCCCGACCAGTCGGTCCCGGAGATCGCCGTCGGGGCCGACGCGACCTTCGCGTTCTCGCCGACGTTCTCCTCGCCCGGCGACCACCTGATCGAGGTCCGGATCGACGACGACCCGCTGCTGCTCGACAACCGCCGGCGGGTCGCGGTGCCGGTCCGCGAGTTCCTCAACGTCCTGCTGGTCGACGGCCAGCCGAAGGCCGAGGCGTTCCAGGCCGAGACCGATTACCTGGCCCAGGCGCTCAACCCCGAGGCGAAGTCGGCCGGCTCCCCCTCGCAGATCCGGACCGAGATCGTCAACGAGGCCCAGCTCGGCACGAGGGAGCTGGCGACGTTCGACGCGGTCGTCCTGTGCAACATCGCCCAGTTCACCCCGGCCGAGGTCTCGGCGCTCGACGCCTACTTGAAGCAGGGGGGCGGCGTGGTCGTCTTCGACGGCGACCAGGTCGTCGCCGAGAACTACAACCAGCTCCTCTACGCCGACGGCAAGGGGCTCCTCCCCGCGCCCCTTGGCCCCACCGTCGGCGACGCCCAGGCCAGGCGGGCGGCGTTCGAGTTCGACGCCAGGGACTACAAGCACCCGATCGTCAGCCTCTTCGCCGGGGCCGACTCGAACGTGATCGCCGGCCTGACCGGGGCCAAGACCTGGCAGTACCACAAGCTCAACCTGCCCGAGGACGGGCGGTCGCAGGCCCAGGTCGCCCTCTGGT
This sequence comes from Planctomycetota bacterium, assembly GCA_021777685.1. Classification (GTDB taxonomy): domain Bacteria; phylum Planctomycetota; class Planctomycetia; order Isosphaerales; family Isosphaeraceae; genus Tundrisphaera. Next base: position 2,092 of record JAJYDH010000262.1, read on the forward strand.
TCAACTCGGGCGACCCGGCCATCGTCGAGATGCCCCGCCATCGGGGCCGGGTGATCCAGGTGGCGACCTCGGCCGACGCCGGCTGGACCACCTGGCCGCTCCACCAGAGCTATCCGCCGATCATGGAGCAGGTCATCATGCAGGCCGCCTCGGGCCGGCTCGCCGAGCGGAACGTCCGGGTCGGCCAGCCGCTCGACCAGGCCCTCCCCGCCTCGGCCGCCGGGGCCGCGGTCGAGGTCACGAGGCCCGACGAGGTCCGGATGCCCGCCAAGCTCAAGGCCGCCGGCGACGTGAGCGCCTTCCACTTCGAGGAGACCGACCTCTCCGGCCCCTACCGGGCGAAGTTCGGCCCGCCGCTGGCCCTCGAATCGATCTTCGCCGCCAACCCCGACCCGGCCGAGAGCGATCCCCTCAAGCTCGACCGCGCGGGGCTGGTCGACGCCGTCCCCGGCTGGGCGTTCACCTACCTGACCAACTGGAAAGACCTGACCAGCAACGCCGCGTCGGTCGGCCGTCGCGGCGAGCTGCATCGGCCCTTGCTCTGGGCCCTGCTCGCCCTGCTGATCGTCGAGTCGGTCGTGGCGTGGAGGTTCGGGCATCATTGAATGTGAAGAATTGAACCGCCAAGGCGCCAAGAGCGCCAAGGAAAGAGAAAGAGGAGGCAGGAGCAAGCGAAGGAGAGGCAGAACGGCCATCAGCCTCGTCGCCTCTGTAAGGGCATATGCGAAGTGCCTTTGGAAGGCCGGAAGGGCGGTTTCGATCGTGAGCCGCTGGAATTTCAGAGTGGTCAAGCATGTTCAAGATGGTGAGGAATGGTACGGAATCCACGAAGCCTATTACGATGTCGACAGTCAAGATTCGTCGGACGAGGCCGCCAGCAGCGTCTGCTTGACCGTCGATCCGGTGCCCCTGTGTGCGAATACGCTCGAAGAATTGCGTGAACGTATCGAGAGCGCCCTGGCGAAGCCCGTCCTGGATTTTGACAGCCCCCGTTTAGCGCTGAAATGACCGTGACAGAATGCCTTCGCCAGATGATCCTCTCTTTTCTTCTCTGCGAACTTGGCGTCTTGGCGGTTCAATCCTTTTCTTCCCGCGAGCGAGTGACCTGATGGACTGGATGCTCCGACGCCTGGCCGATCGACTGGGTGTGGTCCCGCCGGGCGTCGGCGAGTCATTCAACCTGCGCATCGAGCCGGATCAGCGGATGTCGCAGGGGCTTCTGCTGCTGATCGTCCTGGGTTCGGCCGCACTGATCGTCTGGCTCTATCGCCGCGAGGGGTCGGCCTCGCTCCCTTACAAGATGTTCCTCGCGGCACTCCGGCTCGGCCTGATCCTGCTGGCCCTGTTCATGCTGTCGGAGGCCGTGCTCCGGGTCGACCGGACGGGCCTGCCGTACTTCGTGGTGATGGTGGACGACTCGGCGAGCCAGCAGGTCGTCGACCAGTACGCCGACCCCAAGGCCAAGGCCGCGGCGCTGGACCTGGCCAAGGTCGCCGGCCACCCCGAGCCCGACCGCCTGGCGCTGGCTCAGGGTCTGTTGGAGAAGGACGACGGGGCCATGCTCCGGGAGCTTCAGAAGAAGCATCGAGTCCGGCTCTATCTCGTCTCGAACTCGGCGCGTCCCCTGGCCGAGATCGACAAGGCCGGCGACGTCGCCCCGGCGCTGGAGAAGCTCAGGAAGGTCGAGGCCAGCGGCGACCAGTCCCGCCTCGGCGCGGGGGTCCGGCAGGTCCTGACCGAGCTGCGCGGCGTCCCGCCCACGGCCATCGTGATCCTGACCGACGGCCAGACGACCGACGGCGAGACGATCGCCAAGGCCGCCGAGTTCGCCGCCAGGAAGGGCGTGCCGCTCTACCCGATCGGCCTGGGCGACCCCGAGGCCCCTCGCGACCTGGAGCTGTCCGAGCTGCTCGTCGACGACGTCGTCTTCGTCGACGACCTCGTCCGGTTCCAGCCGAAGCTGACCTCGAAGGGGTTCGCGAAGCAGCCGCTCACGATCAAGCTCAAGCAGAAGGTGCCGACCTCGGCCGACCCCAACGCGACCAAGGATCTGGAGACGATCAAGGTCAACGCCCCGCCCGACGGCCAGCCGATGCGGCTGGAGATCGGCCATCGCCCCCGCGAGACCGGGCAGATCACCTACATCGTCGAGGTCGAGACCCGCCCTCGCGAGCTTCAGGCCGAGAACAACCGGATCGAGAAGACGATCAACGTCCGCGAGGAGCGGCTCAAGGTCCTCTACGTCGACCGCGAGCCCCGGTACGAGTTCCGCTACCTCAAGACCTTCCTCGACCGCGAGCGGACCATCGAGCTGAACGTCGTGCTCCAGTCGTCCGACCCCCAGTACAGCAACCAGGACCGCGCGGCCTTGCCAACGTTCCCGTCGTCGCGCGAAGATCTGTTCGCCTACGACGTGGTGATCATCGGCGACGTCGAACCCGACTTCCTCAGCACCTCGCAGATGAACCACCTGTCGGAGTTCGTCAACGACAAGGGGGGCGGCGTCCTGTTTGTGGCGGGCGAGAACTGCGACCCGCTCCGCTATGGGGGGACCCCGCTGGAGGCGCTCCTGCCGATCGAGCTGGCCCAGGCCCGCAACCCGATCGCCGTGGCGGGCGTGATCACCGCGTTCCGGCCCAAGCTGACCGTCGAGGGGATGTCGAATCCCATCTTCCGGTTCGGCGACGACGAGGTGACGAGCCTCCGGATCTGGGAGGGCCTGCCCGACCTGCAATGGTACTTCGAGGCCCCCCGGAAGAAGCCCGCCGCCGTGGTCCTGGCCGAGCACCCGACCATCGCCGGCGCCGACGGCCCGCTCCCGCTGATGCTCTACCAGATCTCCGGGTCGGGCAAGACGATGTTCCACGCCGTGGACGACACCTGGCGGTGGCGGTACCGGGTCGGCGACCGCTACTTCGGCCGGTTCTGGACCCAGACGATCCGGTTCCTCGCCCGGTCGAAGATCCTCGGGCAGAAGAAGGCCGAGATCCAGACCGAGCGGAGGCGCTACCTCCGGAGCCAGCCGATCGAGATCAAGGTCCGGTTCCCCAACCCCGCCGACGCCCCGGGCTCGGGCGAGGTCAACGTCGAGGTCGAGCGCAAGGGGCACGGCTCGCGGCGGATGACCTTGAAGGCGGCGAAGGGAAATCGGAATTTATTCGAAGGGGTCATCCCCCAGGCCGTTGAAGGAGAGTATGAGGTCCGGTTGCTCCCGCCGCCGGTGCTCGAAGGGGGCCTGCCGTCGACCACCTTCGCGGTCGACCCGCCGGCCGGCGAACGCGAGCGGACCCAGATGAACGAGGCCGAGCTGGTCCGGGCGGCGACGACCTCGGGCGGGAAGTTCTACACGCCGGTCGACGTCGACTCGCTGACGAAGGATCTTCCCAGGCCGCAGCAGGTCCCGCTCGACACCGACCCGCCGATCCCGCTCTGGAACACCTGGCCGGTCCTCGTGCTGTTCCTGACGCTGCTGGTCGCGGAATGGGTTCTCAGGAAACGGGCTCAAATGGTATAAATATTCCCTATCGGCCGGATCGGGCGGGATGCCCTCCCGGCGTTCGCGAGAGCCTGGCGTTTCCAGGCGGGAGGGTGCCGCGGTGCGTGGTCCCATCGAAGCTCGGATCGCCGCGTTGCGCGGCCAGGTGCGGCGCCTCCTGGCGATCCACGGGTTGAGCCGGCTCGTCTTCGGCCTGGCGACGGCGATCCTCGCGGCGGGCTCGGCCGACTGGCTGGTCCACCTGGCGCCCGAGGTCCGCGTGGCCCTCCTGGTCGGCGTGATCGGGCTCGGGGCCTGGCTGCTGATCCGCCGCGTCCTCATGCCGCTGGTCGTCCGGTTCGGCGACCTCGACATCGCCCTGCGGATCGAGGAGCGCTGGCCGGGCCTGAACGACCGGCTGGCCAGCACCGTCCAGTTCCTCCGCCAGGCCCGGGGCGACGACGCCGCGCTCGGCTCGCAGGCCCTCCGCGACGCCACGGTCGAGCAGACCCTGGTCGAGGTCGAGTCGATCGACTTCCGCCAGGTGGCCGACCCTCGTGCGGCCCGGAAGGCGGCCGCCTGGGCCGTCCTGGCGCTCGCCGCCGTCGGCACGGTCGCCGCCGTCGAGCCGCACCTGAGCGGGATCGCCTTCCGCCGTCTCTTCAACCCGTATGGTCCCGACCGCTGGCCCCAGGCCACCCACCTGACGGTCCTCGACGCCGAGACGCCGAAGAAGATCGCGCGGGGGATGCCGTTCACCCTGGCCGTGGGGATCGCGCCGGGCGAGCGGATGCCCTCGACCGCCCGCGTCACCTACACCTATCCCGACGGCGAGACGGCCTCCGAGCCGCTCCGGTCGACCGACGACGGGACGTTCCGAGGCCGGCTCGAATCGGTCGCCCGCCCGTTCACGTTCACCGTCGAGGCCGGCGACGACGTGACCGCCCCCTGGTCGGTCGCCGTCGTGCCGCCCCCCTCGCTGGAGAAGACGACCGTCCGGGTGATCGCCCCGGCCTACACCGCCCTGGCCAGCCAGGAGCTGGCGCCGGGAAACACCCAGGTCCGCGCCGTCGAAGGCGGCCGGATCGAGTTCGAGGCCGTCGCCAACAAGCCGATCGCCTCGGCCGTGCTCCGCCGGGGCGACTCCAGCTCGAAAGACCCCGTCAAGATCGCCGAAGGTGGGCGGGGGCTCTCCACCAGCTTCGCGGTCAAGGAGTCGCAGGCGTTCTGGATCGAACTGAAGGACACCGAGGGCTTCTCCGGCCAGGAGGTCGTCCGGTTCGACGTCCGGGCGATCAAGGACGAGCCCCCGCGCGTCGTGGTCGAGGAGCCGTCGCACGACCGCGACGTCCCCCGAGAGGCGACCGTCCCCCTCCGGTTCGCCGTGGATGACGACTTCGGCGTCCAGCTCGTCCGGCTCGTCTACAAGGTCGCCGCCGGCCACTCCGAGCCGACCCGCGAGGCCATCATCCCGCTCTGGGCCGCCCCCGACCCTCACGGCGAAGGCGGGCCGGTCAAGCACCGCGAGGTCGCCTATCGCTGGGACCTCTCGACCCTCAAGGACCTCCAGCCCGGCTCGATCATCAGCTTCTACGCCGAGGCCCGCGACTTCGACAGTCTGAAGGGCCCGAACGTCGGCCGGAGCCGCGAGATGAGGCTCCGGATCGTCTCGAAGGAGGACGCCGAAAGGCTCCTCGAAGACCAGCAGCGGGCCATCCGCGAGGAGGCCGACCGCATCCTCGCGATCCAGAAGCAGGCCAAGACGCCCGTTGACGACGCCTTGCGGACCCTCTCGAAGACCGACAAGCTCCCCGAACCGCTCCGCGACCAGGTCAAGAACGCCGAGATCATCCAGCGCCAGGTGAACAACCGCGTCACCAACAAGTCCGACGGCCTGGAGCAGAAGATCCGCCAGGCCCAGCAGGACGCGAAGGACTTCAAGGTCGAGGACGCCGACGCCGACCGCCAGCTCGCCGCCCTCCGAGAGGCCGTCGACCGGATCAAGGACCGCAATCTCAACCCCGCCGAGCAGGCCCTCAACAACGTCACCAAGGCCCTCGACCCCCAGGCCAAGGCCCCCGACGACGAGCCCGCCGCCGCCAATCCCGAGGGCGAACCGGCGAAGGACCAGGCCGGAGCCCAGAACAAGGGCCAGCAGCAGGCCAAGGGCGATCAGGCCAAAGGCGATCAGCCCAAGGACCAGCAACCCGGCGAGGCCCGGCCGGGCGATCAGCCCAGGGATCAGGCGGGAGAGCAGGCCAAGGGGGATCAGCAGCCCAAGGGCCAGGCCGGGGCCCAGAACAAGGGCCAGCAGCCGAAGGGGGCCAGCCCCAAGGGCCAGCAGGCCAAGGGCGCGGATCAGACGGGCGAGGCGTCGAAGGACCAGGCCGGGGACGACCAGGCCGCCCAGCAGGGGCAGCCGCAGTCGAAGGGCGAGTCCGGCCAGCCCAAGGCGTCCTCGAAGGCTTCCCAGAAGGCCGCCGGGAAGGGACAGCCGAAGGACAACAGCAAGCCCGCCGCCCCCAAGGCCGCGCTGGCCGAGGCCGAGAAGAACCAGAAGGCGATCGTCGACGAGCTGCAGGACATGCTCGCCGGCCTGAGCCGGTTCGACGAGGTCAAGGACGCGCTCAAGGACGCCAAGTCGACGCTCCGCCAGCAGGAGGAGCTGATGAAGGAGTCGGCCGAGGCCGCCGGCAAGCCCGACATGGCGAACAAGGCGCCGGAGGAACTCTCGCCCGAGCAGAAGGCCGAGCTGGCCAACCTCGCGGCCAGGCAGAACGAGGTCGCCAAGGCCCTCCAGAACGTCGAATCCAAGCTCGACGCGATGTCGAAGAAGCTCGAACCCAACGACCCGCTCTCCGCCAGGGCCCTCAAGGACGCCGCCGAGCAGACCCGCAAGCAGGCCACCGCCGCCAAGATGGGCGAGGCCGCCGACCAGCTCGACAAGAACCAGATGGGCCAGGCCCGCGCCGGCCAGGAGCAGGCCCGCCGCGACATCAAGAAGATGATCGAGGAGATCGAGGACCGCCGGGGCAAGGAGCTCTCCCGCCTCGTCGCCGAGCTGAAGGCCGCCGAGGCCGACCTCAAGAAGCTCCGCGACAAGCAGGCCGAGAACCTCAAGAAGACCCAGCAGGCCCGCCAGAATCCCGACCCCCAGCAGCGGGCCGACGAGCTCAAGAAGCTCGCCAAGGAGCAGAAG
>JAJYDH010000263.1 GCA_021777685.1 Planctomycetota bacterium
GGCAGGCGTCACGGTCAGGTTGCCGGCGACGTAGGAGATGGTGTAATCGGAGTCGACGGCGCCGCTGGCGGTGATCGTGTAGGGGTTGCCGGCGACGTGGCTGACGGTGGTGGCGGTGGTGGTGATCGCGGGCGCGTTGGTCAGGCTGGCGGGTGTGTCGCCGTTGACGAGCCCGGTATAGCTGGCGGTGAGGGTCGGCAGAGCGGCGCCATAGACCTTGATCTGGTCGTCGGCGGTGATGGTCAACGGGGCAGGCGTCACGGTCAGGTTCGCCGAGCCGCTCGACGACGCATAGCTTGTATCTCCGACGAAGCTGGCCGTGATTTCGCCCGTGTAAGACCCGGCGTGGAGTGAGCCGAGCGAGACGTTGCTGAGCGTGGCGATCCCGTTGACGTCGGTGGTCATCGGGCCCAGGTCGGTGGAGCCGATGTGGAAGTCCACCATCTCCCCGGCGATGGGGGTGCCGTTGGAGGTGAGGGTGGCCGTCAGCGTCGTGGTCCCGCCGTAGGTTCCGGAGGAGTTGACGGCGGTCAGGCTCGTGGCCGCTAACTGGGTCTGGAAGGCACCGATGTCGATCGAACTGCCGACGACGCGGGCGAAACCGACGCCCCGCTGGTCGTACAGGAGCGGGTTTCCAGTGACCAGGTCGGTCGCGTTGCTGACCAGGCCCGCCCCGTGGGCCAGGCTGGTGAGGCTAAGGGCGAGCGTGTTGCTGGTGCCCCCGTTGTTGTTGCGGCCATCGAGTCCGGCGGCGAGCGGCGCCGCCGAGGTGCCGATCTGGTTCCCCTGTGAGCCGTTGGAGATCCCACCGAGCGGGGTATAACCGATGAGGTTGTAGGAACTGGACGCGTAGACGCCGTCCAGGCCGTCGATGTCGTCCTCGGCCGGGCCGGCCTGATTCTGGGCGACGATGGTGTTGAAGAATTCGGGCGTGACCGTGGTAGAGGCGTTATAGACGCCGGCGCCCGTCGTGCCGATCCCCGAGCTGTTGTTGGCGATGGTGTCGTCTTTGAACGTCGCCGAATAGTAGGACATGACCCCGCCGCCCTGGCCCTGGGCCGAGTTCCCGTCGATCGTGCTATTCTCGACCAGCAGGTTGGGCGCCACCTGTCCCATCCCGATATCATAATAGATGGCGCCGCCGTTGGAGCTGGCGATGTTGCCGAAGAATTCCTCGCCGTTGGTGAAGAGGTAGCCGTCGGACTTGATGCCGCCGCCATAGGTCGCCGAATTGTTCAGGACCGAACCGCCGTCGAGGGTGACGCTGTTGGAGTTCAGAATGGCGCCGCCGCTTACGGACGTATTGTCGTGGAAGACCGTCTGGTTCGCGTCGAGGGTGCCCGCGAGGCCGACGAAGACCGCCCCGCCGCTATTGCACGACGAGTTGCCCAGGTCCGAGTTGTTGAGCGTCAGCGACCCCTCGACGTCGAGGATGCCGCCGTTGCCCGAGTTATTGAAGTTGGTGAAGTTCAGCCCGCTGATGGTGGCCGTCACCCCGCTGTTGATGGTGAGGGCGTTGTAGTTCGACGTAGCCCCCCCGCCGTTGATGATGACGGTCCCGCCCGAGGTATTCTCGATTGTCATGTTCGCGGCCAGGGCGGGCAGGGATGACCCCAGGTTGATCGTGCCCGGGACGGTGATGTCGATGGTGTCGTTGATGCCCCCATTGGCGAAGGTGACGCAATAGCGAAGGTCGCCGGAGAACCCCGATCCCGTCCCGGTGTCCGTCAAGGAGTCGACGATGAGGGACAACAGGATGCGCTCCTCGAACGACTCCAGGGCGGGGCGGTATCGCCTCTGGATCTTCGAGGCCCCTCGCGAGGGAGGGGGGGCGGAACGTCGGGAGGGGCGCTTCGGTGCCATCTTGGGACCTCGTGGACTCGGGGTGTGGATTCTCTTCCGTCCAAAGCTCGGCGCCTCGACTCTTCGAGCCTGGCACCACCGAAAAGAACTTAGGACGTGGACTGGGAAAGTGGGCCTATCTAGGTCGAGAAACCGAGAGGTGGCCCCGGGGCGATTCGACCAGGACGGTCGTGCCGGCCGGCGAACTGCCGATGACCTCCTGTCCCGGGCCGGTATAATGAGCGACGTTGCCACCCTTCCGACGCAATCCGAGCGGGCGCCATGCCGATCATCCGGGCCGAGGGCCTGACCAAGACCTATCGCGTGACCCAGAAGCAGGACGGGCTCCTTGGCGCCTTCAAGGGCCTCTATCGCCGCGAGTACAAGGAGGTTAGGGCCGTCGGCGACGTCAGCTTCTCGATCGAGCCGGGGGAGATGGTCGCGTTCCTCGGCCCCAACGGGGCGGGCAAGACGACCACGCTCAAGATGCTCTCGGGGCTGATCTACCCGACCTCCGGATCGGCCGAGGTCCTCGGCTTCGTCCCCTGGCGGCGCGACGACGCCTTCCGCCGCCAGTTCTCGCTGGTCATGGGCCAGAAGAATCAGCTCTGGTGGCCCCCCCCCGCCGCCGACAGCTTCCAGCTCCACCGCGAGATCTACTCGCTGCCCAAGGCCGACTTCGACCGGACCCTCGCCGAGCTGACCGAACTCCTGGGCGTGGAGAAGCTGACCCGCCAGGCCGTCCGCGAGCTCTCGCTGGGCGAGCGGATGAAGATGGAGCTGATCGCCGCCCTGCTCCACCAGCCCCGGCTCCTCCTGCTCGACGAGCCGACGATCGGCCTCGACGTGGTGGCGCAGGTCGCCATCCAGAAGTGCCTGCGGGACTACCACGCCCGCCGAGGGGTCACGATGCTCCTGACCAGCCATTACATGAGGGACATCGAGGCCCTCTGCGACCGGGTCCTGGTCATCACCCACGGGACGCTCGTCTACGACGGGCCGCTGTCGGGGATCACCGGCATGTTCGGCCTGTCGAAGCTGGTCCGGCTCCAGTTCGCCGAGGGCATCCCCGACGACGTCGATCGCTTCGGCGAGGTCACGCGCAGGGAAGGCCCGACGGTCGACCTCAAGGTCGAGCGGTCGAAGGTCGCCGAGGTCCTCGCCGCGATCCTCGACCTCCACGCGGTCGACGACGTGAGCGTCACAGACCCGCCGCTCGAACAGACCATCGCCCGGGTCTTCCAGGAGGGGCGCCCGACCCATGACGCCGCCTGATATGGAGCTGCAAACGGCCTCGGTCGCCCCTTCCAACGTCCTGCCGGTCGACGTCTTCGACGAGCCCGTGCCGCGACGGACCCCAGGACGAGGGCCGCTGTCGACGGGCCGGAAGTATTCCAACATCTTCCGGGCCTCGCTCAAGGAGCGGATGGCCTATCGGGGAGACTTCCTCCTCGGCACGATCCTCCGGTTCCTGCCGATGGTCACGACGATCCTGCTCTGGCGGGCGGTCTACGCCGGTTCGGGGCAGCCGATCCAGGCGGGGTTCGACTACTCGGAGATGATCGCCTACCTGCTGCTGGTCCATATCAGCCGGATGTTCTCCAGCATGCCCAACCTGGCGGGCGGGATCGCCCGCGACATCCGCGAGGGGACTCTCAAACGCTACCTGATCCAGCCGTTCGACATGATCGGCTACCTGATCTCGTACCGGGTGGCGCACAAGGTCGCCTACATCGTGACCTCGGCGTTGCCTTACGGCCTGCTCTTTTTCCTCTGCCGGGGCTACTTCCAGACCTTCCCCGACGCCACGACCTTCGCGGCCTATATGCTCTCGCTGGTCCTGGCGTTCCTGGTCGGATTCTTCTTCGAGGTCTGCGTGGGGATGGTGGGCTTCTGGTTCCTGGAAGTGACGTCCCTCCTCTACATTGTGATGACCCTGAACTTCTTCATCTCCGGCCAGATGCTCCCGCTCGACCTCCTGCCCGAGCCCTGGGTCACGATCCTGAAGTGGTTGCCGTTCCAGTACATGGCCTATTTCCCGGCGGTCGTCTTCCTGGGCAAGGTGACGGGGATGGAACTGGTCCGGGGGCTCCTGGCCGAGGCGGCCTGGGCGGTGGGGTTCATGATCCTGGGCCGGTTCCTCTATCGTCTCGGCCTGAGGCGTTACAGCGCGTTCGGGGGTTGATCGGCCGATGCGAATCCTCGCGAAGTATCTCCGTCTGCTCGGCAGCCTCGCCAGGTTCACGCTGGCCCGCGAGATGGCGTTCCGGGGCAACTTCCTGGTCAAGGTGTCGGTCGAGGTGATCTGGCTCGGCATCATGCTGGCGTTTTACGAGACCATCTTCGGCCGGACCAAGGTGCTTGCCGGGTGGCGGAAGGACGAATTCCTGTTCTTCGTCGGCTGCTTCTTCGCCCTCAATGGGCTGATCGAGATGCTGTTCCTGGAGAACTGCAACGACTTCGCCGAGCTGGTCAGGACCGGCGACCTCGACTTCCTCCTGATCCGGCCGATCGACGAGCAGTTCCTCATCACCTGCCGGCGGGTCGACTGGGCGACGGCGCCCAACGTCCTGATGGGGGCCGCGGTGATGGGGATCGCGCTGGCCCGGATGCACTGGCAGTTCGACCCCGTCCGCGTCATGGCGTTCCTGGCCACGTTCGCGTGCGGGACGGCGATCGCCTACAGCTTCATGCTGGTCCTGACGGCGTTCTCGGTCTGGATGGTCCGGAACCAGAGCCTCATGGAGATGTGGTGGCTGTTCTCCAGCCTGGCGAGGTATCCCAAGGAGATCTTCCTCGGCTCGCGGGCCGAGCCGCTGGGCTTCCTGTTCACCTTCATCCTGCCCATCCTGCTCGTCGCCAACGTACCGGCCAACGCGATGGTCCGGACCCTGAATCCCCCGATGGTGGGCTTCACCCTGTTCGCGACGGCTATCTTGCTCTGGGCGAGCCGGAAGTTCTTCCAGCACGCCCTGCGGTCTTACCGATCGGCCAGCAGTTAGAGGTTCAAAGAATGTCGGGGAGGTTCAGTCGCGAACATCCCCGACCCCATTCATCCAAATTCACGATTCTGAAGTCGCGATTCAAGGCCCGTATGAGCCTTCAGAGGCTCCGGTCGCACTATGGGGCATTCCCTGCGAATCATTATAGGAGATCTCATAGCTAATCTCGAAGTCCTGGCCAGCCGTGCCAGCCGGAAGGGTTGGCATTTGCGACCATTGAGCGGCGGCGACCGTCGTCGTGAACGTCTCTGGGCTATTGGGTCCTTTTTTCCCTGTCGAAATGTTGAAACTGGAGATGGTTATGGTCAACACCGTGGTGCCGGGTGTGCCAGGCGGAATGGTGACAGTCGCGCTGACGGTCGTCTTGGTGGGTTGAGCGCTCGGTGTCACCGAATTGTTCCCGTTCGGGGTGACATCGGTGACCGACTGCGAAATGAAGCTGGCCGCGAGAATCAGTTGGGTAGCGAGCATGTCGTCAGTTCCCTCATGCAGGTGCGAAAAACCCTGGTGAATTGGCGAAATCGGCACCCTTCGTTGCCCGTCGGAAGCATTGCCAAACTTCGATGCTTGCTTCGGTCGCTAATCCGGGTTCGGTATCACCTCCCCTCCGGCCCGGGTGGACAACGCCCTCCATGAGCTAATGTCGATCGAGGATTTGATGAACTGGACGTGACCGTCGAGGAACAACGCGTTGACGCCCCCGGGGTGGTTGCTGCTCGCAGGAAAGGAGCCGTTTGTCGAGGGAAGACCATTGATGCAGTTGTGCTGACCCGGAGTGAGGACGCTGTTGAAGAGCGTGTATCCCGACCATGCCCGGAACCAGATTCGCTGGTTCGGGGGACGGAGCGGTGCGGTCAATGGATTCAGGTCCCGACATGCGGTGGCGAATGCTTCGAACTCATTCGGCTCGGTCAAATCCTCGGTCAGGAATTTGGCCGTGATCGGATTATTGTCCGATAGTGACATCGTGGAAGAGATGACGCATTCGGACATCGCGATGGTCTGGCTCGATCCGTCCGTGACCTCGGAAAATCGGTAGCATTTGTAGGCATTGTCGCTCGAGAAGATCCCGTTAGAGTCGTCGATCTGGCCGGCATATCCTGTGGACCCATCGTAGTTTGTTCGTTTCGGAAAGTTCGCGTTCTCGCCGGGGATGAGCTTGGCGTCGGATGGGCAGAGGAAAGTCGCGACCGTGGTGGTAGCCGCGGTGAAGTTGATGCCCATGTATCCCATCGACCCGCCGGGGTGGACCGAGAAATTGATGGATTGATAGAGGCTGGCGTTTTCGAGATAGGGCAAGAGCGAGCAGTGGATGGAGTAACCTTTCCGGCCGCCACTCCCGGCGGGCAACCATCCCAGATCCTTCGCGTACGAGTTCAAGGCGATCCCGAACTGGCGGAGCGAGTGGGAGCACTGGGCGCGGCGCGCCGTCTCGCGTGCCGCCTGGACCGCGGGCAGGAGCAGGGCGATCAGGAGCCCCACGACGGCGATCACGGCGAGGAGCTCGATCAGCGTGAAGCCCCGCCGGAAATCTCGGCCCAGAAGTCCCCGCCGAGCCTCGGCGGGCGCGTCACGATGGGACGTCATCGAATCACCTCCACGATGGGCCCCTTGTGCGTGAACCGGAAGGTTCGCGGGGGCGTGGTGTTGATCGGCCCCCCCTCCACCTGGATCGGCTTGAGGGCGTAATCGCACTGGATCGCGAGTTGATAGACACCCGGAGAATTGGGGGACAGGAGGTTGTTCCGGAAGATGTACGAAGGCCCGTCGATCGCCTCGTGGCGGAGACTGCCGATCACATCGGGGGCCTCGCCCCGATAGAATTGCGTCATCACCATCCTCGGCAATCCCGCGCCCTCGGCCGGCGTGATCCGGATCCGGCAGAAGAATCGCGACCGGGGTTTCACCACGATTCGCCCGACCGGCTCCACGATCTGGACGGAGGGTTCGCCCGGGGGCGAATCGGAAAACCCGCCCAGCTCGAAAGGAGGGCTATTCGAGCCGCGACCGCCGCAACCGACCAGGGAGGAAATGCCGATCAATGCAATTAAGATAATGTCGGTGTGACGACACTTGTTGTCCATTGATGTTTTTTCCCTTTGGGTTTTTACTTTGTACTGAGATCGGCCTGGGCCGTCAAGTCCCGATCTCGAACGATCGGGCCTTATTTGGCTTGTTACGATTCAACGGGTTGCCGGGACCCGAATGGTCCGTTGCAGTTCCGACAGAACCGAAGCATCGTGGAAAATGTCCTCCCGAATCGGGAGCTTGAGAAAATCCGCCAAGATTCATGACGATCACCGCCCGCGACCGATACAACCGGCACAGGTTGTCGAAGTCGCGCGATCCGGTGCTGGTGAGTCTCCTCATGAATCGAAGGCGTCTCCAGAATCGGCCGGGCGTCGAGCCGCTGGAAGGGCGGGCGTTGCTCTCGACCGTCCACGCCTCGGCGGTGCCCAAGGTCCCGGCCGCCTACAAGCCGCCGACAAACGTCCCGCCCAAGTTCCCCCCCTACGACATCACGGCGCGGATCGACCCGATCAGCGACCCGGGCGTCACGGGCAACGTCTTCCGCCAGGACGTCCTGATCTCGGGGACCGCCAGGCCCTACTCGACGGTCTGGCTGGCCGTGGGGACCCGCCCCGGCTACTTCACCAATATCTCGGGCGCCGACAGCACCGGGAAATACGTCTTCAACGTGCCCGTGCCCGTCGGCACGACGACCGTCCAGGTCTTCGCCGAGAGCCCGGCCCAGAACTATTCGAACGTCGAGGACGTGAGCGTGACCCGGGGCAACGCGATCGTCGCGTGGGACTCGATCGCGCTCGGCGCCTTCCTGAACCAGGGGACCTCCGCCGCCCAGGCCGCGCGAGACCTGGCGATCGTCCACGCGGCCCAGTACGACGCCCTCGCGAACATCGAGTTCCCGAACTCCGCCTATCAGGTCCATCTGACCCCGCCCAAGGGGGCGTCGGCCGAGGCCGCGGTCGACCAGGCGGCGTACACCGTGCTCGCGGCGATCTTCCCGTCGCTCCAGCCCGCCTTCTTCTCGGCGGTCGGGGCGTCGCTCGCGGGGCTGGGTCCCTACACGACCGCGGTGAAGGACGGCCAGGACTTCGGCGCCAAGGTGGCCCTGGCGACGCTGGCCAATCGCGCGAACGACGGCGCGAACGCGACCGTCACGGACGCCCCGCAGAACGTCCCGGGGCTCTGGCGTCCCACCCCGCCGAGCTTCGCGCCCGCCGTGAACGCTCAATTTGGCCGGGTGACGCCCTTCGCGATCTCCTCCGGCTCGGAGTTCCGCCCCGCCGCGCCGCCGGCGGTCGGCTCGGCGGCCTATGACCAGGCCCTGGCGCAGGTGGCCTCGCTCGGCAGGTCGAACAGCACGACCCGGACGGCCGACCAGACGGCATCGGCCCGGTTCTGGGCCGACGGCGTCTACACGAGCCCCGACCACTGGAGCCGGATCGCCGAGAGCCTCTCGATCTCCCACAAGGATTCGCTGGCCAAGGACGCCCGGCTGTTCGCCCAGCTCGACCTCGCCCTGGCCGACTCCGCGATCGCCAGTTCCGACTCCCAGTACACGTACAACGAGTGGCGGCCGGTCTCCGCGATCCAGCAGACCGACCCGACCTGGACCCCGCTCCTGACCACCCCCGCGTCCCCCTCTTACGTCTCCGACAGCGCCGCCTACGGCGGGGCCGCGTCGACGGTCCTGACCTCGGCGTTCGGGTCGAAGGTCAAGTTCACCTCGACCGTCGGCGTCAATGCCGGGCCGACCCGGAGCTTCACCAGCCTCGACGCCGCCGCCGTCGACCAGGCCAGCAGCCGGGTCTGGGGCGGCGTCAACTTCACGTTCGAC
>JAJYDH010000264.1 GCA_021777685.1 Planctomycetota bacterium
AGGTCGGCAGGGCAAAGAAGTCGGCGGCGTGGAAGCACGGGCGGATGTCGGGCTGGAACCCGAGGAGGTGGACCACCCCGCCCAATCCCAGGCCCTCGACCATCGACCGGAACGGGCCGGGCTTGCCGCCGCCGCAGGCGAGCAGGTGGATCGGCCGCGCCTCCGGGTCGCGCCGGAGCCGTTCCCTCATCGCCAGCAGGAGCGGCCCGAGCCCCTTGAGCCAGTAGTTGTGGCCGACAAAGAGCGCGACCAGGTCATCCGGCTTCAGGCCGTTTTGCCGACGGAAATCCCGACGGACGGCGGCGGGATCGGAGACCGCGAGCCGGCCGGCGTCGATCGCGTTGGGGATGACGTGGATCCGATCGCGAGGGACGCCGTGGAATCGCTCCAGGTCGTTCCGGACCATCTTCGAGACGGCCACGACCCTGGCCCCTCGACGCGGGTCATACTGGCGGGCCTCGATCGCCCGGTAGACCCCGGCCTTGGGATTCGCCCGCTTGCCCAGCACGTAGGCCGAGCGTCGCCATCCGGCCGGGAACCGCTTCGAGTTCGCCTCCAGGGTCGCCTCGTGGACGCCCCCCTGGGGGATGATGACGTCGTGGTGCCAGGTGTTGATGAGCCCGACCGAGCAGTCGTAATCGGCGTCACGCTCGCGTAAGGCCCGCTCGGAGTTGACCGCGAAGCTCCACAGACGCTGCAATCGCGTCCAGCCCTGAGAGGTGACGCGGATCGTGCCGACTTCCGCCGGCAAGGCGCCCTCGGCCCACTCCTCGGCGAAGACATCGACCCGATGTCCGGCGCGGGCCAGCCGCTGGCAGAGGTCGACCAAGTAGGTCTCCGCCCCGCCCCTGGCCGGGTCGATCCGCCGGAAGTTCAACGCGATCCGCATCGGCCTACCTTATCGGGGAGAATTGAACCGCCAAGACGCCAAGATCGCCAAGGAGGAGGAAGAGAGAATAAGATTTTTTTGGCTCTTTCCCTCTCTTCCTCCTCCTTGGCGATCTTGGCGTCTTGGCGGTTCAATTGGATTCCTCTTCATCGATTGTGCGCCAGATACCGGGCCGCCTTGCCCCGGACGAATCGGAGCTGGACTGAGGGGAGGAGCATCTTCGAGCGGCGACGGTAGTGCATCCAGAACCGGAGCCGGTCGCGGTCGCCGATCCCCTCGACGCCCCGGGTCGAGAACAGGAGCTGGCCGAGGTCCTTCCAGCGCCACCGGGGGGCCGTCCAGCGGTGGACCGCCAGGCGGTGCAGGTCGATCAGGCAGAGCCTTCGCCCCGCCGGGGCGGCCGGGCTCGGGTCGAGGAAGAAGTGGCAGAGGTAGAGGTCCTTGTGGAACGCGTGCGCGGCGTGGAGCTTGGCGGCGATCTCGGCCATCTCGACCACGATCTCGCGCTTGAGCGACTCGAACTCGGCCGGGGGCAGGGCCGAGGCCAGCTCGGGGATCGCCTCGTGCAGCGGGGCGTGGCCGACCAGCTCGGCGACCATCAGGTAACTGCGGAGGGCGCCCCAGGGGCCGACCCACTCGCCGACGGCCACGACCTCCGGCACCGCGATCCCCAGCGAGCGGGCCCGTTCCAGATGCGCCCACTCGGCCGAGGCCGGCGAGTGCCGGCCCGCCGGGTGGACCAGCGCCGCCAGCCGATTCAGCCAGGGGAGCCGGTAATGCCGCTTGAGGTAGACCGAGAGCGTGGCCGCGCCCGCGTCGAAGCGGACCCGGGCGGTCGACCGCCCCTGCTTGGCGTGGTGCCGGTCGGCCGATTCGAGGGACATCACCGTCGCGTCCAGGTCGACCGGCAGCGCGGAGGAGTGCCGCTCGGACCGCCACGACCAGCGGGTCCCCCGGACCAGCCGGGCCAGGAGAGTGCCGTGGCCGGTCGTCATGGCTTGATCCCCTCCCACGACTCGGGCGGCTCGAACCGGTAGACCTCGACGCCGGACCCCCGGCCGTCGCGCCGGCCCGAGAATGACGCCACCGGCGTGCCGGCGTGGGCCAGCATCGCCCGGAGGGTCGCGGCCCGCCGGCTGTCCGCCTTCAGCTCGTCGGAGCCGACGACGACGTACTTGAGATTCCGGTCGCTCAGCGCCTGGCGGACGTGCCAGTAGTCATAGCCGGGGACGCCCCGGACGAACGACGCCCAGCCCCGGGTGTCGAGCACCGCCTCGCCCGGCGCGGCCCTGTCGGCCAGCCAGAGCCCGGCCGCGCGGTGGCCCCAGCGGCTCGGATGCCCCGCCTTCGCCTGGACGGTCATGCCGACCACGGCCAGGACCATCAAGGCCGCATAGCCGAGCCTCCGCCCTTGCCTCTCCGTCAGCCCCCGGCGGGCCGGGAAGCCGCCGATCCAGGCCCAGGTCCCCGCGGCGGCCCACGGGATCGTCGCGACGATCAGCGTCAACGCATGCCGGCCCGAAAGGTAGCCCAACGTCGAGGCATGCCGGATCGCGATCAGCGAGAAGCCGACCAGGTAGACCAGGACCATCCGCCGGCCCTCGGCCGAACCCTCCAGCGAGCGGGTCCGGACCAGGCCCCAGAGCAGCACCGGGATCAGGACAAGCGAGATCCCGTCGGCCCACTCGCGGAACAGCCGTCCCGTCGCCTCCAGGGGCTTGCCGGCCAGGCTCGGGGCGTCCGACTCCTCCTTCGGCGAGAAGTCGAACTGGGGATTATCCAGGCCCGGCGGGAGCTGGGGCGGAGCCTTCTTCGCGGCGTAAGCCTGCGTGCCGATCCGGGTCGACCACCGGAGCGAGAGCTTCTCCGAAAGCTCCCCCTTGACCATCGCGTAACCGCCCACGAAGACCATGATCGACGCGGTCAACGCGACCAGCCGTCCGGAGACGGCCATCTCCTCCCGCCACGACCGCCATCCCCACATCGCGGCGATGACGACCACCGGCGCGACCAGGGCCACCTCGGGGCGGGCCAGGTAGCCCAGGCCCGAGGCGATCCCGCAGCCGATCGCGGCGGACCACGACCGGGCCCGGAGCGTCACCTCGCCCAGGCAGAGCGCGGCCACGGTGAGGCTCAGCGCCAGGCTATCCGAGAGCGTGTCGTGGCCGATCGCCGCCGGGAACGGCAGGAGCACGTAGAGGAAGACCGCGAGGTTCGCGGTCCGCTCGTCGAACAGCCGGCGGACCAGCGAGTGCAGCGGCCAGAGCATCGCCAGGGCCGCGAGCATCGAGACCCCCTGCGCGGCGATCCGCCAGGCGTCGGGGCCTTTGCCGATCAGGGTCGAGACTATCGGCTCGGCCAGCGCGATCAGGGCCGGGTAGAGCGGATGCTGATCCGAGGATCGGACCGCATCGCCCCAGGGCTGGACCTGGAACTGGCGGGCGACCCGGAGGAACTTGAGCCCGTCCTGCGCCGGCAGGGGCGTCCGGGCCATCCCCATCAGATGCAAGGCCGCCGAAAGGCAGACGACCGCGACCAACCACCGGCGGCTCGACATGCCGACCCTCCCTGGTCAGGCTCCGACCACGACCGGCCCGCATCCTCGGGCCGAGGGCCGCATTATACGGAGGCTCACCGATCGGTCAACCCCGGCCGAGACCGCTCGACGGCGTCGTCCCAGAGGTCGCGGAGGCTCTGCTCCCACGGGATTTCCGGCGACCAGCCGGTCGCCTCGACGATCCTCCGGACGTCGGCCCGCGAGTCGGTCGGCCCCCGTCCCCTCGCGATCGAGCGGTCGAACTCGACCCGGACCTCGCGCCCGCTCAGGGCGATGAGACGATCGAGGCCGTCACCCACCCTCCGCGAATTCCCGGTCCCGACATTGTAGATCCGGCCGGGCGCCCCTCGATCGGCCAGGGCGAGCAGGGCCCGGGCGACGTCGCGGGCGTCCACGAAGTCGCGACGGGCGTCCAGGTCGCCGACCGCCATCCGGAGCGGCCCCGCGCCGTCCGCGAGCAACTCGGCGAACCGCCCGAGCGCCTGCGAGGCCGGAAGTCCCGGGCCGATCGGGTTGAAGACGCGGGCGACGATCACATCCAGCGGCGGGCGGGTCGCGAGGCCGGCGGCCGTGGCCAGCCACTTGCTCAGGCCGTAGGCGTCGACCGGGCGGCCGGGATGATCCTCGCCGACGGGCAGGTCGCCGACCGACACAGGCCCCAGCTCGGCCGCCGAGCCGACCATGACAGCCCGGCAGGCCCGGCCCGAGGCGCGGAGGGCGTCGAGGAGCCGGACCGTCGCCATCGTGTTGAGCCGATAGAAGTCGTCGACCGGCGCCGGCGGCGTCCGCCCCGCCAGGTGGAACACGACCGACGGCCCGACCTCGCCCACGACCCGCGCCAGTCCGTCCCGATCGTCGAGGTCGACCGCGCGAAAGGCGTCGACCGGCCATCCGGCCGGGCAGCGACGGCCGATCGCGATCGCCTCGACGCCCGCCGGTCGCCCTCGATCGAGGCTCGCCAGCAGGTGCCGGCCGAGGAATCCCGAACCTCCCGTGACCAACCAGGTCGGCATCCGCCCCTCCCGATCTTCAGACCGCCTCGATCCGCTCGGCGCCGGCCCCGTCCCCTCGGAGCATCCGCGCGGCGGCCGAGTAAACGGCGTCGGGGCTCATGTCGCGGAGGCACCGATGGTGGCGCTCCGGGCAGGTCGGCCGCTGGCAAGGGCCGCACGGCACGGGATGGTGGAGGTGGAGGGCCTTCGGGTGATACGTCAGGGTCCAGGCGATGTGCGTCGGGCCGAAGAGGGTCAGGGCCGGCACGTCGAAGGCGGTCGCGAAGTGGCGAGGGCCCGAGTCGGTCGTCACCAGCAGGGCCGAGCGCCGGACGCAAGCCTTGGTCAGGCCGATCCCGAGCGGCTCGTCGGCCAGGCTGACCACCCTCGGCCGGGCGGCTTGCTCGACGATCGACCGGGCGGCGTCGCGCTCGCCGGGGCCGCAGACGACGAGGACCGAGACGCCCGACTCGTCGACCAGCCGCCGGGCCAGGTCCGCGAAATGCTCCGCCGGCCAGCTCTTGGCCGGCCCGAACGCCCCGCCCGTGTTGAGGCAGACGACCGGACCCGATCGCGGCAATCCCAGGCGGGCCCACGCCCGGTCGGCCGCGGCCTCGTCCTCGGGGGTCGTGAACAGCTCGATCCTCGGGCCGTCGACCGAGCAGCCGAGGGCCCGGGGGATCTCCCGATAATAGTCCACGATCGGCGACGGCCGGATCTGCCCCCGGTCGTCGCGAGGGACGACCAGCCGATCGGTCAGGAGGAACCCGCGACCTCCCCGGGCATACCCGACCCGCCGCCTCGCCCCCGATCGCCAGGCCATCAACGCCGATCGGAACGAGTTCGGGAACAGGACCGCCAGGTCGGCCCGCTCGGCCCGGAGCCGCCGGAGCACGGCGCCGGCCCGCTCCTCGGGGCGGCCCGACCTCGGGTCGAACCCGACCCGGTCGTCGAACCACGGGCCGCCGTCGAGCGTCGGCGCGACCTTCGGCCGGACCACCGCGACGATCCTCGAACCGGCGAAGCCCTCCCGCAGCGCGTGGAATGCCGGGGTGGCCATCACGGTGTCGCCCACAAGGTTCGGGCAGAAGACGAGGACGGTCGATGGATCTTTGAAATCTGAAATCATTCGATTGGAAATCTCAAATGCTCGGACCAGGAGCGGAGAATTGAACCGCCAAGACGCCAAGGTCGCCAAGAGGAGAAGGAGGAGAGGAAGAGGAGAATTGAAAAACCATGAGTAAATTTCCCCGGAATTCATTTCCTCCTCTTCTTCCTCTCCGCGTCCTCTTGGCGACCTTGGCGCCTTGGCGGTTCAATCCTCTTCCGTCTTCATTTTTCCGAGCCATCCAGCCGATTCACGACCGCCGCGTGGAGCAGCGGGATCATCAGCTCGTGGTGTCCCGTCAGCGCGATCCCCTCGGCGCCCGGGCGCTGGAGGACGTTGAGGAGCCCGCGGTATTGCTGGTTGAAGTCGAGGTTGGCCGTGGTCAGGCCGTCGAGGGAGTGGCCGAGGTTCCGGGCCATCGCCACGGCCTTGAGGAAGACCTCTGGCAGGACCACGGCGCTGCCGAGGTTGAGCCAGACCCCGCCGGCCATCCGGGCGATCAGGCTCGCCAGCGAGCGGAAGTCGTCCAGCGACGCCCTGCCGAGCGAGGCCCCGTCGAGCCGAGGGGTCATGTGGACGATGTCCGTGCCGATGGCGACGTGGACCGTCAGGGGGATTCCCGAGCGCCGGGCGGCGACGAGCAGGCTGGAGTCGAGCCCCGGGCCGCCATGCTCGATCACCAGATCGCCGAGGGCCGCCCCCAGGCCGCATCCCGACCCGGCCGCTCGGTCGCAGGCGAGGGCGAAAAGCTCGGACGTCTCGCGGGCGAAGCCGAACGTGCCGGCCATCAGGCGGGGGCCGACGTCCTCGCTGGTCCGGCCGGCAATGGCCAGCTCCAGGTCATGGATCGCCGCCGAGCCGTTCAGGGCCAGGCCGTTCAGGACCCCCCGGCCGATCCAGTCGATCAGGTAGGGGGCGCAGCCGGTCTTGACGACATGCCCGCCCAGGGCGGCCACGACCGGCGTCCCACCTTGATGGCTCCGGATGATCGCGTCGCGGAGCCGCTTCAGGCCCCGGCCGGCGAGCAGGTCCGGCAGGCCGTCGAGCCAGTCGTCGAGCGACGTCCCCGGCGCCGAGGGGCGTCCCAGGTCGGCCAGGCCGACCTTGCTCGGCCGGTCGGCCAGCGGCTCGAAGCGGAGGGCGTCCAGGTCGAGGCCGGGGGTTTCGGCCGGCGCTTCGCGGGCGAGGTCGACGTCCGGAGGGGTCACGGGGCATCCTTTCCCGAAGGCAAGAGCGCCGAGAGCGCCCGGTCGAGCACCTCGGACCCGTCCATGACATCCAGGCCGATCCGCAGGGCGCGGAGCGGCGCCGGGCCGAGGTCCAGGACGCGAAGCTTCACCAAATCCTTCTGGGTGGTCAAGGCCAGCTCGGCGCCGGTTGCCCGGGCCCAGGCGGACAGGTCGGCCACGTCGCCGGCCGAGTAAGGATGATGGTCGGGGAACGCCCGGAACCCCGCCACCTCCAGGCCGAGCCCGGCGAGCGTCCGCCGGAACCCCTCGGGATTGCCGATCCCGCAGAAGGCGACGACCTTCCTCCCCTGGGAATCCGATAGCGGCGTCGACCGCCCCTCGGCGTCGATCAGGTCGAGCGGTGCATGGCGGGCCTCGGCCCAACGGAGCGGCCCGGCCGCGCGTTCGGCCCGCTCGCGGATCGTCCGGCGGGTCGACTCGTCCACGAGATCGGCCCGGCTCAGGACGACCACCCCGGCCCGTCTGAGCGACCGGATCGGCTCGCGGAGCAGGCCCCTCGGGAACATTCGGCCCAGGCCAAACGGGTCGAGCGCGTCGAGCAGGACAAGATCGAGGTCGCGCGCCAGCCGGCGATGCTGGAAGCCGTCGTCGAGGACCAGCAGCTCACTCTCCAACTCCTCGACCGCCCGGCGGGCGAGGTCGACGCGGTCGGGCGCCTGGAGGTGGGGGACGTCGGGCAGGTTCTCTTCGAGGACCCGACCCTCGTCGTTCATCCCCGACGAGTGGCCATACCCCCGGCTCAGGATCGCGACCCGGACGCCTCGGGCGCGATACCACCGCGAGACCCACTCGACCATCGGCGTCTTGCCGGTGCCGCCCAGGGTCAGGTTGCCGACCGAGACCACCGGGACATCCGCCCGATGGCTCGCCTTCCACCCGCGGTCGAAGGCCAGGTTCCGAGCCCCGACGCCGAGCCGATAGAGCCCTGCGACCCCGCCCAGCCCGATCCTGGCCGACGACGGGAGCAATCCTCGCGACTCGCCCCGGACCAGCCGGAGGAACGCGGCCTCGTCGATCCGAATCACGTGGGACTTCCTCGATTCAGATCGGCTCGACGCGGACAAGCCGGATCGGCACTGCGCTCCGTTCCACGTCCTCGATGGCGGATAGGAGAGCGTCCTTGAATGAGGGCGCCTCGCGATGAAAATCGAGGAAGATCAGACCTTCTTGAAATCCCAGGGTCGCATCGTCGCATCCCGCCTCGAAAAAGGCATCAACCATCGCCTCAGTCAAGTCGTCGAGGCCGGTATATCGCAGCGAGAAACTGAAGGTTTTTTGAAGCGTGCTACTTTTCACGCTCATCGACAAAATCCTCCCGATCTCTCGCACGAACCCGACTCAATGCAGGCACCGATTGACACGCTTTTCGAGGTCGCTCGCATGAGCCTGAGGATTCCGGGGGGTCGAAAAAACCCAGGTTTGACAACCATCCCTCTGGCCCGCCGGGCATCGAAGTCGGCCCCAAGCGTGTCCAGCCGAGATCGTGCAGGTCCACCCTCGGCCTTCCGCATATCGTATCGCGGCCTCGATCTCCTTGTTCGGATGCCGGGGCCGCGATGATCTGGCCACGGCTCAGGCGCCCATCGCCTTCGCGATCGCCTTGGCCATCTCCATCGTGCCGACGGCGGTGGGGTCGTTGCGGTCGGGCTTCATGTCGTAGGTGACGTCCTTGCCCTCCTGGATGACCTGGGCGACGGCCGCTTCGAGCTTCTTCGCGGCCTCGATCTCGCCGAGGTGCTCCAGCATCAGGGCGCCGGAGAGGATCAGGGCGGTGGGGTTCATCTTCCACTGGCCCTTGTACTTCGGGGCCGAGCCGTGGGTGGCCTCGAAGACCGCTCCCGTCTCGCCGATGTTCGCGCCGGGGGCCACTCCCAGGCCGCCGACCAGGCCGGCGCAGAGG
>JAJYDH010000265.1 GCA_021777685.1 Planctomycetota bacterium
CCACCTTGCCCGGCCCTCGGGAAGGTGGGCGGTGCCCACCCTACGGAACTTGCGAAAGCCCATCTCGTTGTTAGTTGTTCGCACCCGTGAAGACGTCGATGAAGAACTGGACAACGCCGCCGATGATGTTCCCCGCGATGCCCTCGGCGACCTCGCCCGACGATTCGTGGTGTTTCGGGGTCTCGACGTCCCGGCCGTGGGCCCCGAAGATCACGGGCTCGTCGGCCGCCCTCTCCTATTTACTGCTGGCACACCCGGCCGTGAGGACCAACGCGACCAACGCGACTCGCCATATCGATCGACCTCCGAGGGGGGGACCCGGGGTATCCTCGTGATTCTCCGGCCGATCATCCGGCCCTCCGGCCGATCGCCTCGGCCTCTTCTTCCTCCTCGTCGTGACGGGCGATGGCCAGGACGGCCGGCCCTTCGGCCAGGACGTCGCGAGGGCGCGACTTCGCCGGGGCGGACGCCTCTCGGGGCTGGACCGGCAGGCGGACCGAGAACGTGGCCCCGAGCCCCTCGCCGGGGCTGGTCGCGTGGATCTCGCCCGAGTGCTGGCTGACGATCCGGTGCGTGATCGACAGGCCCAGGCCGGTCCCCTTGCCGACGCGCCGGCGGGTGAAGAACGGCTCGAAGATGTTCTCCAGGACCTCGGCCGGCATCCCGCAACCGTCGTCGGAGAAGACCATCTCGGCCATCCCCTCGGCGTGGCGAAGGTCGATCCTGAGCGTCCCGTCCTCGGCCATCGAGTCGAGCGCGTTGACCACCAGGTTCAGGACGACCTGCTTGATCTCCTGGGCGTCCACATGCGCCAGGACGGCCTCTTTGGGGATGAACGTGATCTTCTTCCTGCGATATTTGCCCATGTGGCGGACCATCTCGACGACGCCCTGGATCAGGCCGGCGAGGTCGGTCCGCTCGCGCTTGATCTCGCCGCATCGGGAGAAGTCCAGGAGCTTCTCGGTGATGCTCTTGCAGCGGAACGCCTCCTCCTGGACCATCCGGAGGTAGTTCTGGACGACCTTGGCGTCGGCGACGTCGCCGGCGGCGAGCATCGGCGCCAGCCGGTTCTCCAGGGCCTCGGAACAGAACGCGATCGAGGCCAGCGGGTTGTTGATCTCGTGGGCCACGCCCGCGGCGAGGAACCCCACGCCCGCCAGCCGCTCGGACCGGACGAGCTGCCGGCTCCGCTCCTGGACCTGGCGCTCGAGGTCGGCGTAGGTCACGCGGAGCCTCGCCGTCATGTCGTTGAACGCCTCGGCCAGGGCCTGCATCTCGTCTCCGGTGTTCAGCTCGATCGCGTAGTCGAACGACCCCCGGGCCACCCGACGGACCCCCCGCTGGAGGAGCCGGACGGGGTAGAGCACCCAGCGGTTGAACAGCACGGCCAGGGCGATCAGCATGCCGAGCACCGTCAGGGCCGACAGCCAGACGATCACCCGGCCGGCCTCGTACTGCCTGCGCGAGTTGAGGGTGATCGAGTAGACGTCGCCGTGGAGCTTGGTCGGGAGCTGCATGACCTGGTGGAACAGCCGGTCGATCCGCTTGGCGGTCGGGACGGCCCTGGCGACGTCGGGGTTGAGCTCGACCCAGACCGGCGTGCCGGGCAGGGCGGGCTGGGCCTTCTCGGCCGGGTCGATCTCGTTGAGGATGGCCGCCAGGTCGGAGTCGATCCCGAAGGCCAGCCCCCGCTCGCTCATCCCGTCGTCCACGCGGTTCCGGCGGATGGCGTTCTTCCGAAGCTCGTCGAAGTAGGCGACCAGCGCCTTGCGGGCGTCGCGGGCGGCGACCTGGAGCGCCCGCTTCTCCTCGGGCGAGCCGTCGCGGGGGGCTTCGAGCCGGGCGACGTGCTTGATCATCTCCTTCGACGCGCCCAACTCGCGGAGGAGGTCGGTGTGCATGAGGTTGCTGGCGTGGAACGCGCTCAGGCTGAAGATCGCGCCCCCCATCAGCGTGAGCATCATCCCGACGACCAGGCTGAGTCCGGCGATCAGTTTGACGCGGATGGGCCACTTGGGCATGGTGCGACCTCCTGTCGCGATGTCCATCATCCTGATTGGCGATTCGAGTCGAAGGATCGGCAAGTCGGCCGGACTATACCAAACTTCGCCCGGCCCTCAAACGAGACTTCGCCAAGATTTCCTCAAGTCCGGTCGGGTTCGGGTCGGGCGAGGGATGGGCCCGGGCCGTCGACCCGGGCGAGGGGCCCGCACGCCCCCGCGACCCGGTCGACTGCATTCCGACGATGAGGCTCCCCCGAGGTTCAGCATCCGCGGCGGCGGTCTTTTCGTCGTCGGTCGGCGATTTTTTCGCCGTGACGGGCCGCCTGGACGGCCGCCCGTCCTGGCCTAATTGGTTGCTGAAGATGGAGTTGGGTCATCCGAAGGCCGATGGTTCGGGAATTGCCTTGTGCGGGGCCTGCCTCCGACCGTCGCTCGGATCGACGTCCGGGCGTCGAGGGCGAGGTCATCCCGATCGGTCGAGATCCCGGGGCGAACAGAGCGATGAAAACGGACATCCGGCATGATCGTCCCGCCAGGGCGGGCTTCACCCTGATCGAGCTGCTCGTCGTGATCGCGATCATCGCGGTGCTGATCGCCCTGCTGTTGCCGGCCGTCCAGGCGGCCCGCGAGGCCGCCCGCAACATGCAGTGCAGGAACAGCCTGAAGCAGGTCGCGCTGGCGGCGCACGGTTACCACGACGTCAACAATTGCTTCCCCTCGGCCAGGCCGTCGTCCTCCCCGCAGTACGGGCACCTGGTCACGCTCATGCCGTTCCTGGAGCAGGGCGTCCTCACCAACGCGTTCAACGTCTCGCTCTCCGGCGGCTTCGCGGACCCGGGGAACCAGACGACCTCGAACACCAAGCTGTCGGTCCTGCTCTGCCCCTCGAATCCGTCCCAGGACACCATCAATCTGCGCAAGGCCAGCCAGACCGGGAAGGCATACGGGGCGATCATCACCGACGCCAACGGCAAGAACATGACGGGCTGGGTCTCCGACTACTGGGTCAATCACGCCCTCAGCGCCGCGACCTTCGCCCTGCTCGGCTCGCCGACCGCGCCCAACCCGATCCTGGCGGGGACCCCGCCGAGGATGGCGATGGTCACCGACGGGCTCTCCAACACCACCCTGTTCCTCGAACACGCGGGCTACGACAAGCACTACGTCAAGGGCGTGGGCTGGCCGATGCCGGCCTCGGACCTGACGCTCGACCAACCGGGCGCCTGGGGGGCGTGGCTCGGCTGGTGCGCCTTCATGGTCCAGGGATATTCGGACGGCCCCTACCAGCCGACCGCGTCGAGCCAGCCCGCGGGGACCGCCTGCGCGATCAACTGCAACAACTCGCAGGGGGTCTTCGGCTTCCACCCCGGCGGGGCGAACGCCGCCATGGGCGACGGCAGCGTCCGGATGTTCAAGCAGAGCATGTCGGTCGCCACCCTGATGTCCCTCGTCAGCCGCGACGGCGGGGAGATCGTCCCCGCCGACGCTTATTGATGACCGCAACCTTCCCGATCGTCTCCCATTCCCCTGAAGTGACACCCTCGAGAATCTCGCATGCTCCATCCAATCGCCCTCCGTTCCGCCCTCGGCCTGTTCGTCCTGGGGACTTTCGCCGCCGAGGTCGCGGCCGAACCGCCCTTGATCCGGTCCGCGAGGTCGGGGAGGTGGTCCGAGAAGCAGACCTGGGACCTGGGCCGCGTCCCGAAGGCGGGCGATCGGGTCGTCATCCGGGCCGGGCACGACGTCGGCTATGACGTCGCCTCGGAGGAGGTCATCCGCCTCGTCCAGATCGCCGGCACTCTGGAGTTCGCCGGGGATCGGAGCACTCGGCTCGAAGCCGGCCTGATCGCCATCGCGGCCGACGAGGGGCCGTCGGAGGAGGGCTTCGACTGCCACTCGGCGATGGGGGAGATGAAGGGGATGCCCGAGTCCTCCCGCCCCTCGCTCCTGGTCGGACGGCCCGGCTCCCCGATCCCCGCCGAACATACGGCCACGATCCGCCTGCACTACATCGAGGGGATGGACAGGCTCTCGTGTCCGGCCATCGTCTGCTGCGGCGGGCGGATGGAATTCCACGGGGCGCCGCTCCAGCAGACCTGGCTCAAGATCCGGCAGACCGCCGACGCGGGCGCGACCTCCCTCCACGTCGACGAATGGGCAGAGGGGTGGAAGCAGGGCGACCAGATCATCGTCACCGGCACCCGTCGCCAGCGCGACGGCCGGGGCGTCGGTGGCGATTTCCTCTCGGGGGCCCAGACCGAGGAGCGGCGGGTCGCCGGCCTCTCGCCCCGCGACTTCACCGGCGGCTACGCGATCAGGCTGGATCGCCCGCTGGCCTTCTCGCACTTCGCCGAGGGGAATTTCCGGGCCGAGGTCGCGAACCTCACGCGCAACGTGGTCGTCGAGTCGGCCGACCCCGACGGGGTCCGCGGCCACACGATGTATCACCGGAATTCGGCCGGGTCGATCAACTACGCCGAGTTCCGCCACCTCGGCAAGCGGGACGAGAAGGGGCGCTACAGCATCCACTTCCACCTGGCCGGCGAGACGATGCGGGGCAGCTCGGTCGTCGGGGCGTCGATCTGGGACAGCCACAACCGGTGGATCACGATCCACGGGACCGACGCCCTGGTCGTCCGCGACAACGTGGGCTACAAGAGCGTCGGCCACGGCTATTTCCTCGAGAGCGGCACCGAGGTCAACAACATCCTCGACCACAACCTCGCGGCGCTCGTCCTGCCCGGCAAGCCTCAGAAGGACCAGGAAGTCCCCTTCGACCTCAACCGGGGGGCCGGGTTCTGGTGGTCCAACAGCCAGAACAGCTTCACCCGGAACGTGGCCGCCGAGTGCGCCGAGTACGGCTATCGGTTCGACTCCAAGAGGACCGAGGCCTACGACCCGATCCGCCCGATCCGCCAGCCCGACGGCTCGGTGAGGCCGCAAGACTCGCGCATCCTGCCCTTCGTCCGGTTCGAGGACAACGAGGCCCACACCATGAAGTTCTTCTGCCTGAACCTCAGGGGCGTCACCCGCCCGGACCGGGGGCTCGACCTCTACAGCCAGGCCGAGACCCTGTCCCGCGAGGCGGCCGAGGCCATGCCCGATCCGGGGCACCCGTTCTGGATCAGGGATTTCCGGGGCTGGGAGGCGAACTGGTCGCTCCACCTGGGGACGACCGGCGTGTTCGTCGACGGCCTCGATGCCTTCCGGTCGGACGTCGCGATCTGGCGATCGATCATGGACGGTTCCGGGTTCCGGCGGATGACGACGAAGGACATGCGCGTCAACGACATCCACAACCCGCTCAGCTCGGGCTATCTCCCTTCGAGGGAGGATTCCGCCCGGGGCGCCCTCCGGGGGGTCTCCAGCTTCAAGGACGACATGCCCCCCACCACGGTCATCACCGGCGCCGTCCGCGATGGCAACCTGATCGTCGTCAGGGGTTCCACGGCCGACGCGAGCGACCTCCGGCGCGTCACCGTCAACGGCCGGCCGGCGCGCTCGACCCGGGGGAGCTTCGCCGAGTGGGAGATCGCCCTGGATGCCACGGCCGGCCGGCCGTTCGAGATCACCGCGACCGCCGAGGACGTGCACGGTCACGTCGAGCCGAGGCCCCACGTCGTGCGGGTGGACGCGCCCTGACGCCGGCCTCCCGGGAGGGCCTCGCGGAGTGCCCCGGCCCCACCCGCCGGGCGCGAGGGCCCGGAGCGGCGACGCGAGGGCGAGCGCGCGGAGGACGGGCCCGATCCCCGACCTTCGCGCGATCCATCGGGGCCGGCCTTGTCGCGCCAGGTGGAGCCGGGCCGGCGCGGGTCGCGGGAAATTGTTTGACTTTGCTTGAAATCCCCGCCACCCTTACCTTAGACTCACGGATGAGCGACCCCGCCGCGAGACCTCGGCCGAGCTTGCGAGACCGTCCAGCCCGGAGCGAAACCCGCCGGGCCGCCCTTCGGGCGGCTTTCGAAGGGTGCCACCCTCCCGCCGCCTTTTACCCTCCCCGGAGGAGCGCATGATACGCGTCGATCGACGGATCACCTGGCTCGTCCTGTCGGCGGCCCTCGCCCTGGCCTCCGAGGCGATGGCCGACGGCCCGAGCGACCCGATCGGGGCCCCGGCGAAGGTCGCCGTCGAGCCCGGGCATTCGACCCTGGTCGGAAAGCGGGCGACCCGGCAACTGATCGCCTCGGCGACCGACGCGGACGGGTCGATGCGAGACCTCACCCGGTCCCTGACCTGGACCAGCCTCGACCCGAAGGTCGCGACGGTCTCGCCCAAGGGGCAGGTCGTCCCGGTCGCCAACGGCAAGGTCACGATCGTCGCCCGGGGGGGGAGCGTCGAGGCGTCGGCGACGGTCGAAGTCTCCGGGATGGACCAGGCCCGGCCGATCAGCTTCCGGAACGACGTGATCCCGTCGTTCAGCCAGGCCGGTTGCAACATGGGGGCCTGCCACGGCACGCCCACCGGCAAGGGCGGCTTCCGGCTCAGCCTCCGAGGGTACCTGCCCGACCAGGATTACACGATCCTGACCCGCGAGGCCGCCGGCCGGCGGATCAACGTCCTGGCGGCCGACGCCAGCATCCTCCTCAAGAAGCCGCTGGGCGAGGTCCCCCACGAAGGGGGGCTGAGGCTCTATCGTAACTCCAAGTCACACGAGTACATCCGCGACTGGATGGCCGAGGGGGCGAAGGACGACCCCGCCGCGCCGGTCGCCGTGAGGCTGGAGATCCTGCCGGGGGCCCGGGTCCTCAACGCCCCGGCGAAGTCGCAGCAGGTGGCCGTCGTCGCCCACTATAATGATGGGACGTCCCGCGACGTCACCCCGACCTGCTATTACAACTCGTCCAACCCCGAGATCGCCGACGTCGACGCCGACGGCTTCGTGGGCTTCAAGAACCGGGGCGAGGTCGCGGTCATCGCCCACTACCTGGACCTGGTGGCGAACGTCCGCTTGACGTATCTGGTCGAAGTGCCAGGATTTAAGGTCGCCGAGGTCCCCCAGGACAACACGATCGACCGGACGGTCTTCGCCAAGCTGAACCGGATGCGGATCAGCCCGTCCGAGCCCTGCACCGACGCCGAGTTCATCCGCCGGGCCTCGCTCGACGCGCTGGGCATCCTCCCCTCGCCTGACGAGGTCCGCGCCTTCCTCGCCGACTCTGCCCCCGACCGCCGGGCGAAGCTGGTCGACCGGCTCCTGGCCCGGCCCGAGTTCGCCGACTTCTGGACCTTGAAGTTCGCCGACATCCTCCGGGCCAACGGCCGGCTGATCGAGACCAAGGGGACGCACGCCTTCAACCGCTGGATCAAGGCGAACCTGGAGCGGAACACCCCGCTCGACGTCTTCGTCCGCGACCTCCTGACCGCCAACGGCTCGACCCTCCGGAACCCGGCGGCGAACTATTATCGGATCAGCCGCGACCCGCAGAACGCGACCGAGACCACGGCGCAGCTCTTCCTCGGCGTCCGGATCCAGTGCGCCAAGTGCCACAATCATCCGTTCGAGCGGTGGACGCAGGACGACTATTACGGGTTCGCCGCCTTCTTCTCCCGGATCAAGCACAAGGCCGGCAGCCTGCCCGAGGACGAGGTGATCTACGGGGCCAACGCCGGCGAGGTCCAGCAGCCCCGGACCGGCAAGACGATGAAGCCCAAGGCCCTCGGCGGCCCGACCTTCGACGACGCCGGCTCGCCCGACCCGAACAGGCCCGACCGCCGCGAGTCGCTGGCCGCCTGGCTGACCGGCCCCGCCAACCCGTTCTTCGCCAAGAGCCTGGTCAACCGCGTCTGGTTCCACCTGATGGGCCGGGGGATCGTCGAGCCGGTGGACGACTTCCGCGACTCCAACCCCGCCTCGAACGACGAGCTGCTCGACGGCCTGACCGCCGACTTCGTCAAGGGCGGGTTCAACCTCAGGGCCCTGGTCCGCTCGATCCTGGTGAGCCGGACGTATCAGCTCTCGGCCCGGACCAACGAGTTCAACGCGGCCGACAGCCTGTACTTCTCGCACGCCGCGACCCGGCTCCTGCCGGCCGAGGTGCTGCTCGACGCCATCTCGGTCGTCACCGGCACGAGCACGCCGTTCGACGGCCTGCCCAAGGGGACGAGGGCCACGCAGATCCCCGACGGCAAGATGGAGAACCCGTTCCTCAAGACCTTCGGCCGGCCCGCCCGAGAGCTGGCCTGCGAGTGCGAGCGAGAGAGCGACTCGAACCTCTCGCAGGCCCTCCAGCTCATCGGAGGCGCCACGGTCAACGGCAAGCTCCGCGACGAAAACGGCCGGATGGCGAAGCTCGCCAAGCCCGGCATCCCGAACGAGGACGTGGCCAGGGAGCTGTACCTGGTCGCCCTCGCCCGCGAGCCGAACGCGAGCGAGACCGCCGCCGCCGTCAAGCACCTGTCCGCCGCCGCCGACCGCCGCCAGGCCGTCGAGGACCTCGGCTGGGTCCTGATCAACTCCAAGGAGTTCCTGTTCCGGCATTGAGGCGGGGGCGGGCGATTACTCGTAGACGTCGCGGCGGTTGCCAATCCTGATCACCGTGATGATCAGCCGGTCGTCCTCGATTCGGTAGATGATCCGGTAATCACCGGAGCGGATGCGAGTGTAGCCTTGAAAGGCCCCTTGCAGGGCCCTGCATCCCGGCGGCCTGGGATCTGTCGCCAGGGCCTGGATCTTCTCGACGACATGAT
>JAJYDH010000266.1 GCA_021777685.1 Planctomycetota bacterium
TCTCTCATTCTCCGATACCCTCCAGGGCCGGGCCAGCGGCGGTGGAGTACGAGGTGACGACGGGCGCGTCGTCCTCGACCACGGTGCCGAGGGTCTCGACCGGGGTATCGCGGGGGATCTCGCGCTGGCTGAGGACGATCAGCCTCGGCAGGTCGACGCGGGTCAGGTCCTTGAGGACGGGCCGGGCCTCGGCCGAGCAGAGGATGATCGGCGGGTGGCCGGCCTCGATCAGCGGGGCGACGGCGTGGGCGACGGCCCGCACGAGGCTCCGGGCCACGTCGGCCCCGAGCGCCGCGGCGGGCCGGGTGTCGTCGAGCCCGCCGACCACGCCGAGCCGGGCGTCGAGCGCCCGGGCCAGCGTCACCACGCGGAGCCGGCCGTCGGCGTTGAGGTATTGCTGGGTGATCCGCCGGGCCAGCCCGCGGCGGACCCGCTCGGTCAGCACGTCGATGTCCTTGATCCTCGCCGCGTGGACCGCCAGCGTCTCCAGGATCGTCTCCTGGTCCCGGACGCTCACCCGCTCGCGGAGCAGCCCCTGCAAGACCTGCTGGACCTCGCCGGCGCGGAGCAGGCCGGGCACGACCTCCTCGACCAGCGCCGGCGACGTGGCGCGGGCCCGGTCGAGGAACCGGCCAACCTGGTCGCGGGTCATCAGCTCGTCGGCATGCCCCAGGATGATCTCGCCGAAGTGGCCGGCGACGACGGCCGACGCCTCCACGACCCGGCAGCCGGCCAGCTCGGCGACCTCGCGGCCGTCCGCATGAATCCAGACCGCAGGCCGGCCCGAGACCGGGTCGACGCCGTCGCGGCCCTCGGGCCTCGTCATCAGGCCGGCCGGGGGCACGGCCAGGAGCCGCCCCGCGTAGGCGATACCCTGCCCGACCACGGCTCCCCGGATCTTGAGCCGATAGTCGAACGGCCCGAGCCCGATCTCGTCGCGAATCCGGACCTGCGGCACGATCAGCCCGAGGTCGCGGGCCACCCGATGCCGGACGGCCCGGAGCCGGTCGAGCAGGTCGCCGCCCCGGGTCGGGTCGGCCAGGCCGATCAGGCGATAGCCGATCTCCAGCTCGAGCGGATCGACGTGGAGCAGGTCCTCCATCCGGTCGGAGGGGGGCTCGGACGTCGCCGGGACGTCGGCGGATTCTTCCGTCCGCTCCGCTTCGCCCGGCTGACGCGTCGCCAGCACGAAGGAACCAACGCCCAACGCCCCGGCGAGCGTCAACAGGGGGATCTTGGGCAAGGGCGTGAGCGCCAGCAGGCCGAGGAAGACGGCGGCCGAGCCCAGGACCATCGGCCGGCCGAGGAGCTGGCCGAGGACGTCGACGCCGAGGTCGGTCTCCTCCGAGCTTCGGGTGACGATCAGGCCGGCGGAGAGCGAGATGAGGAACGCGGGGACCTGGCTGACCAGGCCGTCGCCGATGGTGAGCTTGGTGAAGACGTCGACCGCCTGGCCGACGCTCATCCCGTGGTCGAAGACGCCGAGGAACAGCC
Source organism: Planctomycetota bacterium (assembly GCA_021777685.1). Classification (GTDB taxonomy): domain Bacteria; phylum Planctomycetota; class Planctomycetia; order Isosphaerales; family Isosphaeraceae; genus Tundrisphaera. The sequence goes on from JAJYDH010000266.1 coordinate 1,495, forward strand.
CGGCGACGATGTTGACCAGGGTGATGATGACGCCCGCGATGGCGTCGCCCCGGACGAACTTGCCGGCACCGTCCATCGCCCCGAAGAAGTCGGCCTGGCGATAGACGGCCTCGCGGCGGCGGTGGGCCTCGTGCTGGTCGATCAGGCCGGCGTGGAGGTCGGCGTCGATGGCCATCTGGCGGCCGGGCAGGCCGTCGAGCATGAACCGGGCGGCGACCTCGCTGATCCGCGTGGCCCCCCGGGTGATGACGACGAACTGGATGACCACGAGGATCGCGAACAGGATCGCGCCGACGACGACCTGGTCCCCCGCGACGAACTCGCCGAACGACCGGATCACGCCACCCGCCGCGTCCAGGCCCTGGGTCCCGCCGTGGGTGAGGACCAGTCGGGTGGTCGCGACGTTGAGCACCAGCCGGGTCAGCGTCGTCGTCAGCAAGATGGTCGGGAAGGCGCTGAAGTCGGTCGGCGAGCGGATGGCGAGCGTCGTCAGCAGGACGAGCACGGCCAGCGTGATGTTGGCCGACTGGAGCAGGTCGAGCACGGCCGGCGGCACCGGCACGATGAAGACGAGGATGGCGCCGACGATCGTCACCGGCAGGACCACGCCGGCCAGGCGGGTCCAGGCCGAGGAAACGGCCGGGCTATCGGGCGCGGGAGGCATCCGTTCCTCTCCTTCGACGCGGGGTTACGACGCAGGCGCGGCCCGGCTGCGAGTCGAGGTGCCGGGCGTCCTTGCTCGGCAAAACCGCGACGGCGGACCGTCATTGATCCGGGAGTCTGGACGCGGTGGGGGCGGGACGAGGTCGGCGAATCGACGTCAGACGTGTGGCCGAACGATACCGGCGATCGCCCGGGGTGTCCAGCCCGAACGAAGGGCGGTCAAGACTCCACCGGCCATTCCGAGCCCAGCGCCGCCATCAGCTCGGGCGGGACGACGGGGGTCCGGAGCCGGGCCAGGGCCAGGGCGAGCGCGGGGGCTTCGAGCGTGGCAAGCCCGGCGGACTCGGCGGACTTGCGGAGCCGCCGGCCGGTCGCGCCGTTGGCGGACGAGCGGATCGTCAAGCGTCGGGGGGGCGGGCCTCCGCCGAGGATGAGGATCAGGCCCGAGGCGCCGAGCACGGCCAGGCTCGCGCCGGCGTACAGCTCGGGGGCGTCGCCCCGGAGGGCCCTGGCCTGCCGGAGCCGGCGGGAGCGGAGGGCGGGGTCGCCGTCGGCGGCCTTCAGGTCCTCGCGGTGCTCGTCGGGGGTCAGCCGCATCATCGCCTCGAACCGGCGGTATTGCAGGGCGAAGTCGACCAGGCCCAGGGCCAGGGTCGCCAGGGACAGGGTCAGCGCGGTCGACCGCATGATCTGGCCCGAGGCCCTCGCCAGCGCGTGCGGCTCCAGCCGGGCGAGCCGGAACAGGTCGCCGAGGCCCGAGCGGATCAGCCAGGCGGCGACGGCCACGACGACGGCCGCCTTGACCAACGACCAAGCCCCTCGGCCCATCCTCGCCGAGAGGGCCGACCCCGCGCCTTCCTCGTCGAGGTGGAGCGTCCAGAGTCGCGAGGGGTCGGGGGCGATCAGGCCCGGCGCGAACAGCCCGCCGACCTGGGCCTGGTGCGCCAGGATCGACGCGGCCACGGTCCCGCCGAGGATGCCGGACAGCGGCCCGGCGACCGCCCCGATCGACCGCCGGAGGTGGTCGACGACGGCCGGCGCCCCGGCCGTGACCATCAGGTCGCCCGACCACGACTCGCGGACCAGCGCGATCAAGGCCAGGGCCAGGTCATCGCCCCAGATCCCCAGCAAGGCCGAGGCCGCCAGCAGGCCCGCCGCGCCGGTCAGCTCGGGGCTCCGGGCCACCTGCCCCCGCTCGCGGGCCTCGATCCGCCGGCGCTTCGAGGGCTCCTGCATGCGGTCCTCGGACATCGCGTCTCCCTCGGAGTCGGGATCGATTCCTGATCTTAAATCTCAGATCTCAAATTTGAGAATCTGAAATCTCAGAGATGAAATTTCCAATCTCAGCCACTTGCCACCCATCCCCACGGAAAAGCCCCGCGCCACGCCGCCCCGAGCGTGGCGGCCAGGGTGACGAGCCCCAGCGCGGCGAGGGCCAGGCCGAGCAGCGTCCGGGCCGGCAGCGAGAGCGAGACCAGTTGCAGCGACGGCGAGGCCCGGCCGAGCAGGCCGAGCGAGAGGCCGGCGATCGTCAGCGCCAGGGCCGGCGGCGCGGCGGCTCGCACGGCCAGCACGAGCGACCGGCCCACCTGCCCGAACGCCCAGGCCGCGACCTCGGGCGAGGGGCTCGACCCGCCGGGCGGGACCACCCGGTAGCTCTCGGCCAGCGCCAGGACCAGTTGCGTCGGGCCGTCGAGCGCGAGGAACACGCCCAGCGCGACCAGGCCGTACAGGTGCCCCAGCGGGGTCAGGCCGTCGCCCGCCTCGGGGTCGAAGAGGGCCGCGGGCGAGAGCCCGGCCTGGCCGCCGACGACCTCGCCGGCCTGCCTCGCGCCGGCGATCACCAGGGCCCCCGCCCATCCCAGGCCGGCTCCGACCACCACCTCCACCAGGCAGGCCACGCCCAGGGCCCCGAGGCCGGCCGGCGCCGCGATCTCGCGGCCGACCACCGGCGCGATCAGCGTCGTCAGGGTCGCCGCCAGGACCAGGCGCCCTCGCCCGCCCAGGCCGGGAGTCGCCAGCGCCGGGGCCGTCCAGCAGAGCCCCAGGACGCGGGCCAGCACCAGGGCCCAGAGCCCCCCCTGCCCCACCAGCCGGGCGATCGCTTCGGTCCCGATCGGCAACGTCGCGTCCTTTCAAAGTGGCATCCAAGACCAAACATCTAAAATTTCAAATTTGAGATTCCAGATTTGAGATTTGAGATGTTGATCCCGTCAGAGCCGGTCCGGGATCGACCCGATCAGGTCGACGGTGTAGGCGACCCAGCGGCCGAGGAGCCAGGGCAGCGCGACCAGGGCGGCGGCGAGCACGGCCACCAGCCGCGAGACCTGCCCGACGGCCGGGTCGTTCATCTGCGTGAGCGTCTGCCCGACCCCCACGACCAGCCCCACCACGAGCGCGACCGCCAGCAGCGGCCCGCCCAGCAGCAGGGCCATCCGCAGGGCCTCGCGCGACCAGTCGATCACCTGGGACATCTCCATCGGTCGACCTCCTCGGCCCGATCCGGGTCAGACGGCGAACGTCCGCAAGAGCGCCGTGGCGACCAGCAGCCAGCCGTCGGCCAGGACGAACAGGACCAGCTTCAGCGGCAGCGCGACCAGCGACGGCGGGAGCATGAACAGCCCCATCGCCGACAGGACGGCCGAGACCACCAGGTCGATCACCAGGAACGGCAGGTAGATCACGAAGCCGATCATCAGGGCCGTCGTCAGCTCGCTGAGCAGGAAGGCCGGGGCGACGACCCGGAGCGGGAACTCGTCGTCGTAGACCGGGTCGACCCGGCCGGGCCGGGGGGGCTCGGCGAAGTCGTAGAGGTCCCAGAGGTAATGACCGTGGTTGGTCCGCTTGATCTGCTCGATCATGAATGTCTTGATCGGCTTCGAGCCGGCCTCCCAGACGCGGCCCACGTCCTTGATCTCGCCGGCGGCGTAGGGGCGGATGGCCCGGTCGTAGACCGATTCGCCGACCGGCCTCATCACCAGCAGGCTCAGCAGCAGCGCCAGCGCGGCCAGGACCTGGTTGCCCGGGATTTGCGGGCTGCCCAGGGCCTGGCGGAGCAGGATCAGCACGATGTTGATCCGGACGAACGACGTGAACATCAGCAGGGCCGCCGGGGCCAGCGAGACCAGGCCGATCAGGGCGACGGACTTGAGCCCCTTGAAGTCGTCCGCCGTCGGCGACCACGGGAAGGCTCCAGGCTTGATGGCCGAGGGCGCCGGCCTCGGGTCGGACGAGGGCGCGGGCTCGTCGGCGGGCGCGTCGACCCGGAGCGAGGCGTTGGGCCGGACCTGCCCTTCGGCCTTCGGCCTCTCGGGCGGCGGGGAGCCGAGGGCCGGGAGGGCGGCGGATAGCAGGAGGGCGAGGGCGAGCCGGTTCATTCGTCGTCTCCGATCCGTCGGTCGAAGCCGGTCGCCGGGCGGGCCGAGACGACGGGCTCGGCGCCCGGCCAAGGACTCCGACGCGGGGCCAATCTCGCCAGCTCGACGGGGTCCGTGACCTCGCCCAGCGCCGAGGGGGGGCCTTGCGGCCCGGTGCCGAGGATCAGGACGCGGTCGCCGACCCGGAGCAGGTAGACCGAGTGCTTGCCCGACAGCGAGGAGCGGCCGACGACCCGGATCGGGCCGGTGTCTCGCGAGGGGAGGAACCGCTTCGAGGCCAAGCTGACGCCGCCGAAGACGGCCAGCGCCGCCGCGATCCCGGGCGTCACCAGCCACCAGCCGTTCGACGACTCGCCCGGGGGCGAGGAAGGCCTCGATCTCGGAGGCGCGGGCAGGCGTTCGGCGGCCTCGGGCCTGGGGATCGAGGCGGTCGGCGGCGTGTCCTCGGCGAAGGCAGTCAACGAGACCATCGCGATCCAGACCCCCGCGATCGCGAGGGGGCGGAGGGGGCATCGGGTGCTCGGCATGGGGCGATCCTCCGTGCGGGCGGACCCTCCCGGGCTTCGGGAGCCGGGGGGAAAGGGCGACGGCGCTCCTCGCCGTCGCCTCGGGTTGACCGCGTCAGGCGACCATCAGGTCGGCCGGGTCGTCGAAGGCGACCTGCCCGCCCCGGCTGAGGCGGCAGAGGACCTCGACCAGGTTGCGCTGGGCGGCCTGCGCCGGCAGGATGCCGACGGGCCCTCGCCCGACGATCTCGGCCTCCAGCCTGGCGGCCGAGGCGTGCGGGAGCTTGGTGAGGATCTGGTGACGCATGTGCGGGCTGGAGCCGGCGAGCGCGTCGAGGATGTCCAGGTCGTCGACCTGGCCGAAGACGGCCTTCAGGTCGCCCCCGTCGAGTTGCGCGAGGTCTTCGAAATGTACCAAGTCAGACAAGGATGGCCTCCTGACCATTCGGGTCGGGAAGGGTGAGTTGTCCGTGATCATGGAGTCGCCTGAGCCGGTCGGCGAGGTCCGCCTGCGCGGATTCGGCCTCATCGAGGCGGAACGGGCCGATCAGGGAGAGGCGTCGCCGGAGGTCGTCGGCCGAGGGGGGTGACAGGGCCCCGAGGACCTTGTCCCTCACCGGCCGGGCGGCGCCCACCAGGGCCAGGGCCCAGGTCGGCGCGTCCTCGGCGTGGTAAGCTTCCCTGATCTCTCTATCGTCCATCTTGACGAGATCTTCGAACACGAATCGCAGCCTTCTGAGGCCCAGACCGTAAAATTCCTCAAGGACGGACCTTTGCTCATCCGGGGAGATCCGTTCGAGCCGGGCGATCTCAAGCGTCACCGCCTCGACGGCCGATCGGTCGAGCTGCGCCAGGAGCTGCGAGGCGAGCGGCTGCTCCAGGCTGACGACCAGGATCGCCGCCTTGCGGAGCGGCCCGATCTCGTCGAGGGCGGCGGCTTCGGCCGGGGGCGTCGCCGGGCTCGGGTGGATCGCGGGAGCGGAGGGGCCCTGGTTGATGCGGGTCATTCGAGCGCCCCTCCCTGGCCGATCCAGCGCTGGAGGACCCCGGCGGCGGCCTCGGGGTTGAGGCGGATCAGCTCGCGGACCCGCTCCGAAGGGCCGGGCGAGGGGCCGGCCGGGCCGTCGTCGACCAGGCCCGGCCGCCAGGCAGACGCCGGGGGACGGGCCGAGGGCCGCCGGGTCGCCAGGCGGACCAGCACCGCGATCCCCGCCATCATCGCCACGCCGGCCGCCCCAAAGAGGGCCAGCAGAGGCCAGGGGCGGTGAGACTCCGGGTCCGAGGCGAGCAACAGCGGCCGGGCCGAGGCCAGGTCGTCCTGGATGATCCCGACCTTCACCGTCCCCAGCTCGTCCCCGGGGATGTGGATCTCGACGGCGTCGTGGACCAGCTTCTCGGTCGTGACCCGCATCGGCTCCAGGTCCTCCTGGGTCGGCTGCCGGTTCGGCGACCGCGAGAGGAACTCCAGGAGGTAGAAGCTCCGGGGTATCCGGACCCAGACGTTGGCCTTGGTCCTCGACGAGGGGGCCGGCGGGGCGACGGCGACCGGCGCGGGCTCGGGGTCGACCTCGAGCGAGCCGTTGGCCCTGACCGCCTCCCTGGCCGGCTCCGGCGGGACCTCGGGCGCGGGCGGCGGGGCCGGCGCCGTCTCCAGCAGGACCGAGACGCCCACGCCCGGGATGTGCCGCAACTCCTCGGCGATCTTGTCGCGCCAGTCTTCTTCCTGGGCGTGCGCCCGCATCTGCTCCTTGAGCGACGGGTTGTCGGCGGCGAGGTACTTGTGCCCGGTCTGGTCGGCGACGGTGATGAACTCGGGCTTGAGGTCGGGGATCGCGCCCCGGAGGAAGGTCTCGATCCCCTGGACGTTCTGGTGGCTGAGCCGTCGGCCCCCGTCGGTCCGGAGGTAGACATAAGCGGCGACGTTCCAGCGGGCGTTCAGCCCTCCCCGGGCCTTCGAGCGGGAGACCTCGACGTGGGCCGAGCTGATCGAGGGGTCGAGGCCCTCGATCTGGAATTTCAGGCTCCGTTCGAGCCGGGCCAGCTCGCGGCGCTGGCGCTCCTCGGGGCCTTCCAGGAGGCTGGAGACCTCGGAATCCCGGCCCAGGTCGTCGAGCGACCGGGGGACGACGCCGCGCCTGCCCAGCGCGGCGAGGGCGTCGGACTTGCGGCCGGACTTGACCCCGATCCGGCCGGCCGGATGGTCGGCGACGTGCGGGATGCCCTCGGCGTCGAGGGCGTCGGCGATCGCCGAGAGGTCGTCGGCCGAGAGCCTGCGACCCTCGAAGATCCAGGCCCAGGCGAGCTCGCCGGGGTCGTCGAGCGCGGCGAGGTAGCCGACGCCGCCCAGGCCGCCGAGCAGGACCAGGAGCAGGGCGATCCTCGTCGCCGGCCCCTTCGAGGCCAGCCAGCGCCGGGCCCGGCCGGCCGGGGCCCTGAGCCGGGCGAAGGCCGAGGCCAGGGGCGAGGGGGGCTCCGTCCGCATCGCTGTCCGTCCTCCGTGACGACCGGCCGCGCCCGGGGGGCGGGGCCCTGGGAGGGCCCTTGAGACGGCCCGCGCTCCCTTCCCTGGGATCGTCGGCCCGTCGGCGCCTCACCGGGGCCGAGTTATCCACAATCGACGCCCTTTGTCA
>JAJYDH010000267.1 GCA_021777685.1 Planctomycetota bacterium
GTCACGACGCCCGGGGCGCCGGGCAGCGGGCCGGGCTCCGAGGGCTCCGCCTGCGCGGGCGGTCGGGCGTCGAGGTACTCTTCGAGCGCCAGGAGCATCAAGGGCGACCCCGACGGGCGATCCCGCAACGACGGCGCGAAGGCGGCCAGCGCCCGGCCCGCCTCGTCGAGGTAGCGGGGCTCCCCGGTCGCGACACCGAGGCCGACCAGAGCCCGGATCGCCAGGCTGTTGGCCCCGGGGACGGCGTTGTCGAACGGGTCCTTGACCCGTGCCAGCAGCGCCTCGTGATCCCCGGCGGTGTAGAAGAACCCGCCGTCTTTCGGGTCGGAGAAGTCGGCGATCATCCGGTCGGCCAGGGTCCTGGCCCGGGCCAGCCGCTTCGGGTCGCCCGTCGCCGCGTGGAGCTTGACCAGGGCCAGCGTCAATGCGGCGTAGTCTTCCAGGTACGCCGGCAGCCTGGCCTTGCCGGCCCGAGACGTCCGGAGGAGCCGGCCGTCGGGCGCGGTCAGGGTGGCGAGCAGGGCGTCGGCGGCCTTCCCGGCGACGAGCTTGTAGCGGTCGTCCTTCAGGACCCGGCCGCCCTCGGCATAGGCGGCGATCATCAGGGCATTCCAGGACGTCAGGATCTTGTCGTCCAGGAGCGGCGCGGGACGTTTCTCTCGGGCGGCCAGGAGCCTCGCCCGGAGCGGGACCAGCCGGGCTTCGAGGGCCGGGTCGTCGATGGCCTTCGGGAGGAGCAGGACGTAGCGGTCGTCCTCGAAGTTGGGCTTCGCGTCGAGGCCGTAGGCATGGGCGAAGGTCGGGAAGTCGGGCCCGAGGACCGTCTCGACCTCGGCGCGGGTCCAGACGTAGGACTTGCCCTCCTCCCCCTCGCTCTCGGCGTCGAGGGCCGAGAAGAACAGGCCGTCGGGGGCGGTCATGGTCTTCTCGACGAAGGCGAAGGTCGCCTCGGCCTCGGCCTTCCAGCGAGGGTCGCCGGTCGCCTCGAAGGCGAGGACCAGGGCCTCGGCGAGCTGGGCGTTGTCGTAGAGCATCTTCTCGAAGTGGGGGACGCTCCAGTCGCGGACCGTGCTGTACCGGTGATAGCCGCCGGCCAGGTGGTCGCGGATGCCGCCCCGGGCCATCGCGTCCAGGGTCCTGAGCACCATCGGCAGCGGGGCGGGATCGGCCTTCTCGACGTTGTTGGCCCGGTCGCGGCGGGACTGGTCGATGAGGTAGAGCAGGTTCACCGGCTCGGGGAACTTCGGCCGTTTGGGGCGGGCGGGGTCGAAGCCGAAGCCGCCGAACTCGGGGTCGAACTGGTGGGACAGGGCGACCCGCCCCCCTCGGCCCAGCTTTCTGGTGAGCGGGACGGGGACGAGCCGGGCCGGCCCGGCCGAGGCCCGCTTGACGGCGTCGGTGAGGGTGGTCGCGTCCTTCTCGACGTCCGGCCGCCGGTCGCGCCAGGCGTCGGCGACCCCCTTGAGCAGGTCGGCGAACTCGTCCTTGGGGAAGTACGTCCCGCCGTAGAAGGGCCGGCCGTCGGGCGTCAGGAACATCGACATCGGCCACCCGCCCGACCCGCTGATCGCCTGCACGGCGGTCATGTAGACCTGGTCGACGTCGGGCCGCTCCTCGCGGTCGACCTTGATGGCGATGAACCCCGCGTTGAGGGCCTTGGCGATCTCGGCGTCCATGAAGCTCTCCCGCTCCATGACGTGACACCAGTAGCACGAGCTATAGCCGATCGACAGGAAGATCGGCTTGTTCTCGGCCTTGGCCTTCGCGAACGCCTCCGGCCCCCAGGGATACCAGTCGACCGGGTTGTGGGCGTGGAGCAGCAGGTAGGGGCTCGTCTCCTTCGCCAGCCGGTTCGCCGGCCCTTTGGCCTTCGGCTCGTCGGCCGTGGAGAGTCGCGCCAGCCCCAGCAGGGCCGAGAGGCCGAGGGCCACGCCCGCGAGGGCGGTCGATCGGTGATCACGCATCGCGGGGGCTCCTCCGCCCGTCATGTCCGAGGGTAGGTCACGCCCCCGATCGTACGGCAAGACGAGGCCCGGGCCAACCTTCGGCCGGATTCGGACGGGATGTAGCCGAGGATGTCACTGCCCCAAGAAATCGGTCAGGCGAGGTTATCCCGGCCTCGATCGTCGTATGCCGGCCAGCCGTAGGCCCCGTCGTGGTGCTCGACGCCCAGCTCGCAGCCGTCCGCCTTCGGCAACGCGTCAAACACTCCGTCGGCTCGGGCCTTGAGGAGCACCGCTTTGATCAGCTCGCCGAGAGGCTCGGCCAGCCCGGTGCCCTCGGGAAGGACGGACTCGTTGCCATCCGGGTCGATGAGCGTGATCGGCCCTTCAATGTTCGCCTCGTCGGCCTCCTCCCAGTGCGGCCGTTCGAGCACGTTTCCTTCGATGTGCGAGTTCCACTCGCCATCCGGCTCCGCGTCAGGCCGGGTGTCGAAGACGACCGCGACCCAGCCCCCCTGCGAGTACTCGTATCCGACCTCGATCATCTTGACCGGCCCGGTATCGCCAGGCCCTTCGTTGGTCGCCGGGTCGAAACTGGCCACGCGGCCGGCCAGGTAGGCATAGATCTCGACGAAGTCACGGCGCAGGTCCAGACGCACGACCACCTCCAGTCCGAAGTACCGAACTTAACCGTTGTAAACCGCGGCATCCGGCGAAAACCCGGTTAACGACCCGTCATTTTCACGATAGTAAATGTCGAAGGGCGAAACGGGGACGTCACGGCTCCCACTCGGATCGAACCATCAATCCATCCCGGAGCCGCCGCGAAAAAAGTCAGACGTCGGATGGGATTTGGAATTGCTTGAACTTGCCGCGGAACTCTTCCCATTCACCTCGGGGAAATGCGACCACGGCGAGATCGTCCTCATCATCGTCATGAAAGCCGGTCAGTGCGATGCCCAGGTCGCAGAAGACGAGGAAGCCCAGGCACTCGTGAAGATCGCAACTCAGATCGATCAGGCGGCGCCAGGCCGAGCGGCCGGCGAAGAAGTCCAGGCCCCGATAGCGGACGACCGAGCCGCGACCGAAGCCGAAGTGGTTGGCCGTCTGAACATCGCCGCCGAAGCCGATATTCAGGCTCAGCGTCGGCGAATCGTAGCTCCAGGAGAGAACGCCTTGCCAGTTGGGGCTCGCAACCCGGGGTTGGCCGATGATGCTCGCCACTTCCTCCGGCGACATGCCGAACCTGAGCGGCAAGGCACCTTCGAAGCAGATGATCTCGAATTCGGTCATGAGGTGACGATCCGCCAGGTCGAACAGATCGGACGAGGGGCGACCCTGCCGGGCCGCCCCCCGAATCACGCCTTCATCAGGGCCGCGAGCTGGTCGGGGGCCACGCCGAGCTTGGGCCTGGGGCCGTCGTGGCAGAGTTCCTGGATGACGGTGACGGAGTCGAGGATGGCGGGCTCGACCCGGCCGTCGATGTCGGGCTGGAAGAGGTCTCGGTGGCGGATCAGGTCGCGGAGGGCGTTGCCCTGGGCCGGGACCCCGAGGGACTTGCACTCGGCCAGCAGGCTGTTCATGCCCCGGTCGATGCCGACCCTCAGCTCTCGGCGGAGGTCGTCCTGGCCGGCGGGGATGGCCTCGTAGGCGTCGTGGAGGGCCCGGAGGATCGCCAGGTGGTTGGGGGTGGTCGCGGACGAGGCGTCGACCCACCGGCCGTTCTCGACCTGGCCGGGCAGGAGGCCGAGGCTGAGCTTCCGGGTCAGGCCGGCGAGGTGCCGGTCCTGCTTGCCGTCGAGGTAGGCGCGGGCCAGGAGCGAGGCGGAGGCGGCGTTGGCGACGAAGTTGGGCAGGACGGGCTGGCCCATCGCCCAGTCGGCGGCCTTCATCGCGGCCAGGGTCCAGTCGGGCTTGCCCAGCGCCTTGCCGGCCGAGGCCAGGGCCAGGGCGCAGGCGGCGGACTCCGTCTGGGCGACCCCGATCGGGTCCACCTGGACGACCCACCCGTCCTTGACCGCGCCGGGGGACTGGGCGACCATCCCGTCGACCATCGAGGCGAGCCGGGACGCCTTGCCTCGCGGGTCGAGGAACGCGAAGTGGCCGTCGGGCTGCTGGCGTCGGGCGAGCATCAGGGCGCCGGCCTGGATGATGCTCTGGAGCAGTGGGAGGCGCTCGGGGGCGTGGCGCTCGGCCGGGCCTCGGGCGTCGCAGCAGGCCTCGATCAGGGCGGCGTAGGTGGTCAGCGAGGTGTCGGGCAGGGGCTTCTTGATCGAGATCGGCCGGATCAGCCAGTTCTCCCCCTCGATGGTCCCGATGAACAGGCGGAAGGCGTCGGCCTCGGTGGTCGGCCGCTTGATCGCGGGGGTCCGGCCGGGGCGGCGGATCTCGGGCAGGCCGGCCTGGTCGCCGAGGATCGTCTTCATCTCGTCGATCGTCTGGCGGATGACGGCGAGGTCGCCCTGGCGCATCACCCGGTCGAAGGCCGGGGCCAGCGCCGCGAGGTTGTTGATGATGGTCTGGCTCGACCGGAAGATCCGCTGCCCGTTGATCGAGAACCCGCCGGGGTCGAGCCCGGTCTCGATCTCGGCGCCCCGGACCAGGGTCTCGGCCAGGGTGTAGTTGCGGGCCTCCAGGTCGGCATGGACCTTGTCGGCCATCTTGGCGATCCGGTCGATGAGCGACTTGTCCTTCCGCTCGACGGCCAGTTGCCGGGCGAGGGCCAGGCGGGCCTCGGCCTCGGACCGGGTGAGCCGGGCGGTCCCCCGGTCGTCGAGGATGCGGATGGTGGTCATCGACTGGGCCTCCTCGAACGAGGAGCCGTCGCCGAGGTCGAGCCCGCGCTCGCGGGCGGCGAACTGCTCGCGGGCCTCGCGGGCCTCGATCTCGAGCATGTCGGCGCGGGAGTTGGCGGCCCTGAGCTTGGCCTGGGTCTCGGCCAGGCGGCGTTCGAAGTCGGCCCAGGCGCCCTTGACCGCGTCGTCCACGGCCCGCTTCCGCTCGGCCTCGACGGCGGCCGGGTCGTCGGCGGCGGCGGCCGTCGACGGGGCGACGGTCGCCGGGGGCGGCGGGGTCGATTCCAGGGCCTTGATCCGGGCGGCCAGCTCCAGGTTCGATCGCGAGGCGGCGTCGGCCGAGGCCCGGGCCCGCTCCAGCTCTCGGCGGAGCGACTCGACCTCGGCCTCGGCCTCGGCCCGGCCGCGATCGGCCTCGGCCTGGCCGTTGGCCCGGGTCGCGGCCCTGGCCTGTTCCAGCTCTCGGCGGAGGGTCTCGGCCTCGTCGAGGGCCCGGCGGGCTTCCAGCTCGGCCTCGGCCTTGCCGGCCTCCCGGGAGCGGGCCAGGTCGGCGATCTCGACGTCCTTGAGGGCCAGCCTGTCGGCCGCCCCGGTCAGCTCGGCCCGGAGCGACTCGGCCTCGACCCGGAGCGACTCGGCATCGGCCCGGGCGCGGTCGTAATCGTCCCGGAGGCCCTGGATGCCGCCGTCGTAGACGGTCGAGCCCTCGGCCTCGTAGGCCGGGATCTCGGACGAGGGGTCGGCCCGGGGGACCTCCATCTCGGTGCTGGCGTAGCCCAGCTCGGCGACCCTCTGATCCGCCTCGACCAGCCGTTCCTGGAGGGCGTCCAGTTGCTCGGAGAACCGGTCGCGCTCGGCCCGGGCGCGTTCGAGCTGGTGGCGGAGGTCGGCGACCTCGGCCGACCGCCGGGCCTCGACCCGGTCGCGGTCCTGGCGGAGTCCCTCGGCGCCGTCGCGGTGCTCGTTGGCCTGCCGCTCGACGTCGGAGAGCCGGACGCGGAGCCCGTCCAGTTCGGCCGCGAGGCGGTCGCGGTCGGCGCGGGTCGCTTCGAGGTCGGCGAGCGCGGCCTCGGCCCCGGCCAGCCGGCCGGTCAGCTCGTCGACCTGCCGGGAGTGCTCGGCCTGGGCGTGCTCGCGGTCCTGTCGGAGGCCATCGAGGGCGGCTCGGGCCTCCTCGTGGGCGGCCTGGGCGCGGCCGAGTTCCTCGCGGAGGGCCTTGACCTCGTCGGCATGGCGATTCTCGGCCTCGGTCATCGCGGCGTCGGCGGCCATCCGGCGGGCCTCGACGGCCTGGGCGTCGGACCTGGCCCGGTCGAGCTGCGCCCGGACGTCCTGGAGGGCCTTCGCGTGCTCGGCCTCCTTCGAGGCGAGACCTTCCGCGAGGCCGGCGGAGCGGGCTTCGAGCGCCTGGGCGTGCTCGTCCAGCTTGATCTTGAGCGCGAGGGCGTGGTCGTCGTCCCTGGACTTGAGCGCCTGGGCGTGCCCGGAATCGCGGTCGGCGAGGGCGCGGGCGTGGTCGTCCTCCCTGGCCTTGAGGGTTCGGCCGTGCTCGTCCTTCAGCCCGGTGATGGTGTCGGCGTACTCGGCGGTCCTGGAGGCCAGGATCGAGGCGGTCTCGCGGCGCTTGCGGGCCTCGGACTCGGCCTCGGCGCGGGCCCTGTCGAGCTGGTCGCGGAGGAACCGCAGTTCTTCCTCGCGGAGGCTATTCTTCCCCTCGTTCCCGGACACCTGGACGGTCTGGTCGCGAAGCTCCTCGACCTCCTTCTGGAGGGCCTGCTCGCGGGCCTCGGCCTTCTTCGCGGCGTCCAGGGCCCTGGCGAGCTGGTCGCGGAGCTTGTCGATCTCGCCGACGGCGGCCTGCTCGGCCGAGAGGTCGTCGCGGAGCTTGCGGATCTCGCGCTCCAGGGCCTCGACCCGCTGCTTCGACGGCTGCTTCGTGGCCGAGTCGGAGGCCTGGGGGGGGCCGGCCGCGACCGTGGTCGCCCCCGGCCTCTGCGGGGCGGGGACGTCGTCGATCGAGACGGCCCGGAAGACGTGGGCGCAGTGCTTGCAACTGACCTTCCGGTTCGTCAGCTCGGCCCGGGCGCTGCCGTCGGTCTGGCAGTTCGGGCAGCGGATCTTGATTCGGTCGCCGCTCACGGAATCGGTCCTCCGCGACGCCTCGCCGGGGGTCGTCCCGTCCGGCCGCCCCTCGGGACTCGTCGACGAGCCGCCGGGGTGTCGGTTGGCGTTTTTCATCATAATGATAACACGTCGAGGGTTCCAGGATCGACCGATCCGAGGATTGAAGTTGGTCCTTCCCGAGGAATACAGCACGATCCGGCGATCGGGACACCCGGCCCGGCGGATTCTCACGCATCCAGGCAGGGCGATCCCGGCCGGCGACCGCCCTTGCGTTCGGCGAGCCGGGGCCCGATCATGGCGAGGGTCCAACTCGCCCGCCATCAACGTCCCGGAGGTCTCGATGCGACCGGCACTCAGCCGCGCTCTCGCTCTCGTCGTCTGCCTGCTCGCCCTGGCCTCGACGGCCCGCGCCCAGCAGAAGGTCCCCGCGCCGAAGCTCGTCGCCGAGACCGGGCCGAGGACCCCGGACGAGGAACGCTCGGGCTTCCACCTGCCCGAAGGCTTCGTCATGGAGCTGGTGGCCTCCGAGCCCGAGATCAACAAGCCCATGAACATCGCCTTCGACGACCGGGGCCGCCTCTGGGTCACGTCGACCGTCGAATACCCGTACCCCGTCCAGGGCGACAGGCGCCCGCGCGACCGGGTGGTCGTCCTGGGCGACTTCGCCGACGACGGCAAGGCCCGGTCGGCCCGCACCTTCGTCGACGGCCTGAACATCCCGATCGGCGTCCTGCCGATCGGCAAGGGCGACTCGGCCCTGGTCCACGACATCCCCCAGATCCGCCGGTTCGTCGACACCGACGGCGACGGCAAGGCCGATAAATCGGAGGTCGCGTACGAGAAATACGGCTTCAAGGACACCCACGGGATGACCAATGCGTTCTCCTGGGGCTTCGACGGCTGGATCTACGCCTGCCACGGGTTCAGCAACTCGTCGAAGGTCGAGGGGTCGGACAAGAAGCCGATCGAGATGCAGTCGGGCAACGTCTACCGAATGAGGCCCGACGGCTCGCACGCCGAGTATTACTCGCACGGCCAGGTCAACCCCTTCGGCCTGGCGTTCGACCCGCTGGGCAACCTTTATTCGTGCGACTGCCACAGCAAGCCGATCTACCAGCTCCTCCGGGGGGCCTGGTACCCGAGCTTCGGCAAGCCGGACGACGGCCTGGGCTTCGGCCCGACGATGATCGACCACGACCACGGCTCGACCGGGATCGGCGGCATCGCCTACTACGCGGCCGACCACTTCCCCGAGGCTTATCGCGACACCATCTTCATCGGCAACGTCGTCACCAGCCGGATCAACCACGACAGGCTGACCTGGCAGGGCTCGTCCCCGAAGGCGGTCGAGCAGCCCGACTTCGTCGTCAGCGACGACCCCTGGTTCCGGCCGGTCGACATCGAGCTGGGCCCCGACGGCGCCCTCTACGTCGCCGACTTCTACAACCGGATCATCGGCCACTACGAGGTCCCGCTCGACCACCCGGGCCGCGACCGCGAGCGAGGCCGGATCTGGAGGATCGTCTACAAGGGCAAGGACGGCAACGCCCCGGCCCCGAAGAAGCCTCGGGCCGACGAGTCGGCCGCCACGGTCGCCGAGCTGATCGAGGACCTCGGGCATCCCAACCTCGCCGTCCGGACGGTGGCGACGAACCAGCTCGTGGGCCGAGGGGCCGAAGCCGTCGGGGCGGTCAAGGCGGCGGTCGAGGCGGGCGGGTCGACCTGGCGGAAAGTGCATGGGCTCTGGGCGCTGGACCGGCTCGGGGTGCTCGACAACGCCGCTCTGGTGAA
>JAJYDH010000268.1 GCA_021777685.1 Planctomycetota bacterium
CCCTGATCCTCTATTTTCGCTCCAAGGGCGGCTACAAGCCGCAGATGATCATCTCCGACAAGGAGGAAGAGCTGCTCATGACCGGCGGGGCGATGGGCCCGGCCGACATGTGACGACTCCTCCTCGACCAGGGCCCGCAGGACCTCCGTTCTCATGTCCACCATCCCCCGACCGGGCACGGAGGTCGAGCCGAAGCCGTGGCAGACCGGCCTGGCCCCGGTCTACATCGGCATGTTCCTCTGGATCGCGTTCATCGACCAGCTCGGCCGGCGGGCCTTGCCCGTCGGCGGGCTGGGCTGGTCGCTCCTGGGGGCGGCGGCGGCCGGGCCGCTGTCCTACCTCCTGCTGTTCCGGATGCCCGCGCTCTGGGGGCACCGGGCCGGCAAGCCGCTGGACGTCGTGGCCGGCAGCACCTTCGGCGCCCGAGGGGTCGCGATCGTCCCGAACCTCCTGATCGGGATGGCGCAGGTGCTTTTGTTCGCCGTGGCGGTGGGCTACGCGATCGAGCTGACCTTCCAGGGGCTGGTCCTGGGCGGGATGGTCGAGGCCCGGGCCCTCCGACCGGCGCAGGTCGGCGGGGCGACGCTCAAGTCGCCCCTCTTCCTGGCGACCGCGCTGTTCTGGGCCGTGGCGACGGCCCTGGTCAGCCTCAAGTTCGTCCGCTGGATCGCCTACCTGATGCAGTTCTTCCCCATCTTTCCAGCCCTGGTCATCGGCGGGGCGATGCTGGCGACCCTGACCGGGCTCCGCTCGTTCCACCCGACCGGAATCGACCCGACCCGGCCCTTCGCCGTGCTCCCCGAGGGCGAGGGGCACCTCCGGGCGTTCCTGCTGACCCTCCAGTGGGTCTTCGCCTTCTCGGCGATGGCCGGAGTGATGGGGGCGGACTGGGGATCGGGGAGCGTGTCGAGGCGGGACGTCCGGGTCGGCGGCTGGGTGGGTATTGCCCTGGCCCCGGCGATCGTCTCGGCGCTGGCCCTGATCGCGGTGGCCGGCTACCAGGGGTCGAAGGAGGCCGCCCGGCAGTCGGAGGAGACCCGGACCGCCCGCTCGACGATCCAGGATCTGGGCGCCCCATCGCCGGGGCTCGACGCCCCCGACTTCACCTTCCGGGCCGTGATGAACGGCGGCTTCGACCGGCGGGTCGGGTGCGTGATGCTCCTGACGTTCGGCCTGGCCTCGCTGGCGCCCGCGGTCTACTCGTCGTTCGTCTTCGGGGTGCAGTTCAACGCGATCGGCCCGGGGATCTCGAAGCTGACCTGGACGATGCTGGGCACGGCGACCGCATGGCTGCTGATCGTCGTCGGCTGGTTCGAGCGGACCGAGGGCGTCTTCAACGTCCTGGGGGCGGCCTTCGCGCCGGTGGCCGGGGCGATGGCGGCCGATTACCTCCGCCATCGGGGAGACTGGCCGGGCCCCCGTCGGGGCTTCAACCCGGCCGGGCTGATCGCCTGGGCGATCGGCCTTTCGGTCGGCCTGTTGCCGACGATCGGCCGGGCCTTGGGGGACGAGCGGATGGCCGGGCTCGTGGCCGCCGCGCCGCTGGCGTTCGTCGCGGCGTTCCTGGTCTATCTGGTGCTAGCGACCGCCCGGCTCGAATCGGCCGCCGGGCCGAAATCCTGAGGCTCAGGCCGAGGCCAGCATCTGCAAGTAGGCCAGGATGACGCCGAGGACGATGAACAGGACGATCCCCCCCAGGCCGACCATCAGCAGCGGCTGGATCAGGTTCCCGAGGTTCTTGACCATGTACTCGACCTGCTCCTCGTAGTCGTCGGCGATCTTGTCGAGCGTCTCGGGGAGCTTGCCCGTCTCCTCGCCCGAGTTGACCATCGCGATGACGTCCGTCGAGAAGCAGCGAGTCTCCTGGAGGGCCTCGCTCAGCTCGGCGCCGTCCATGACCTCGGCCTTCACCCCGGCGATCGCCCGCTTGTAGGGGGAGAGCGTCATGACCTCGGAGGTCAGGACCAGCGACGTCCCGACGTCGACGCCCGCGTTCAGCAGGGCCGCGAGGGTCCGGGCGAACCGGGTGGTCTCGATCTTCTTGCGGATCTTGCCCAGGATCGGGACGTAAAGGCTCAGGCCGTCCAGGACGTACTTGCCCGCGGGGGTCCGATACCACCAGAGGACGCCGAAGATCGTCGCGACGCTCGCCGATGGGACGATCCACCAACCTTGCGCGGTCATGAAGTGGCTGATGGACATCAGCACCTGGGTGGGCATCGGCAGGTCGACGTTCTTGCCCCGCAGGCCGTCGGCGATGAACTCGACCATCTTGGGGATGACGAAGATGGTCAGGAGCATGACCACGGCGAAGGCGATGACCAGCACGATGGCCGGGTAGATCATGGCCGAGCGGGCCTGGCGGATCATCCGCTGTCGGGCCTCGTAGTGGCGAGAGAGGCCCTGGAGGGTCTCGGGCTCGCCGCCCCGGGCCTCGGCGACCCGCATCATGCTCAGGCAGAGCTTGTCGAACGCCTGGGGCTCGCGGGCCATCGCCGAAGCCAGCGACTCGCCCGCCCGGACGGCGACCTCGATCCGGCCGATCACCGGCCCGAGCGCCGTGCGGGCGAACTGCTTCTGGAGGCTGGACAGCGACCGGATCAGGTCGACGCCCGCCTCCTGATACCTCGCGAACTGGCCGCAGAAGGTGGCGAGGTGGCCCGAGCTGACCTTGCCGAACAGGATGCGCTCGGCCCAGTTCGGCCCGCCGATCGCCGGCCTGGGCTCGTCGGTCGTCCGCCTGACCTTCGACTTCGACGTCCCACCCGCCGTCTTCGAGGCGGGCTGGAACGTCTCCTGCCCCTCGGCCAGGGTCGTCTGCAACGGCCTCGGTTTTGGTCGTCTCGGCGGCAAGGGTGTTTCGTCCTCGTGGCTCATCGTCCCCCTCCGACCGGACCGCCCGCGATCGACCCTCGGACAATTATCGTCGACCCGGCCCCGGCTTGGCAATGCGCCGGGAACGATCGGCCCACGCGGGAGTCCGCGAAGGGAACGGTGCATTCGCCTCCGATCGAATATCGACGGCCGACGGTTCGTCAACGCTTACGAGCCTGCTGGACGAGGTGCGGCAGCTCGGGCAGGATGATCCGGGTCATGGCCAGTTCGACCGCGGCCCGGGAACCCGGCATGACGAGGACGACCAGATCACCCATCAGCCCCCCGCCGGCCCGGCTCATCATGCAGGCGGGCCCGATTTCGGCGTAGCTGAGCATCCGGAACAGCTCCCCGAACCCCGGCAGGGGCCGGGTGAGCAGCGCCGAGACGGTCTCGAACGTCCGGTCGCGCGGGCTGATGCCGGTCCCTCCGGTCAGGAGGGCCGCGTGGAGGTCCGGCCGTCCGCGATACGACTCCAGCAGCATCCCGATCCGGTCGGGCTCGTCGGGGACGATGGCACGCTCCACGACCTCATGACCCGCGCCCTGGGCCAGCTCGACGATCAGGGCGCCCGAGGTGTCGGTCTCGCGCGTCCTGGTGTCGGAGATCGTCAGGACGGCGACCCGGAGGGTTGAAGGGGCTTGCTCGCGATGTTGTTCGACGACTTCGGTCATCCGACCTCTCCCGGGGTGTAGACTTGGTCTCGGCCGGCCCGATCGCCCGGAGGCGACCGGGCACGGAGGCCATTGCGAGGGGCCGTGCCCAGGCCCTACAATTCTTAACATGGTCGCGACCGCCCCGTTCGGGGCGAGGCTCGGAGGGTCGATCGCATGGCCGATGCTCGCCGCCACGCTCGTCCGATGCTCGTCGCCGGGGCCTCGCTCTTCCTCGCCTGGCTGGCCTCGGGGCAGGGCCCCGAGGCGAAGGCCGACCGGATCACGATCCGGGGAGGAGGGCAGGTCAAGGGGAAGATGATCCCGGACCGGGAGCACCCCGGCCAGTTCCTCTTCTTCGGCGAGGTCGGCAAGACGCCAATGGTCTTCAAGAAGGACCAGATCGTCCAGATCTCGCCGGAAAAAGGCCCGCTGGACGATTACGTCCTCCTCCGAGACCGGCCTCGCTCGACCGCCCAGGCGGAATACGACCTCGGGGCCTGGTGCGAAGATCACAAGCTCGCCGACCTGGCCCAGCTCCATTACGAGCTGACCCTGAAGCGCGACAGCACCTTCGACGCCGCCCATCGGAAGCTCGGGCACGTCCAGAGGGACGGCCGATGGCTCAATGCCGACGAGGTCAAGGAGGCGCAGGGGCTGGTCAAGTACAAGGGGCGCTGGATCACGGTCGAGGAGAAGGAGCGGAAGGAGGCCCAGGCGGCGACGGCCGCCGAGGGGGCGTCGTGGTCCCGGCGGATCAAGCTCCTCCGGGACGCCTACCTGTCCGGGTCCGAGGAGCGGGCGAAGGAGGCCGAGCGCCGGCTCCTGGCGATCGACGAGCCGGTGGCCGTCGCCGGGGTCCTCAAGATCCTCGGCGACGACCCCATCCCCGCGCTCCGGACGCTGGCCGCCAGGATGCTGGGCGCGATCCCCGGCCCCGACGCCGCCACCGGGCTCGTCGGCCGGATGATCGAGGAGGAGGATGAGTCCGTCCTCCGGGCGACGATGGACGAGCTGGCCCGCCGCGACGAGGCTGAGGTTGTGCCGCTGCTGCTCCGGGCCCTCCGGTCGAGCCGCCACGCGGTCGTCAACCGGTCGGCGTGGGGCCTGGGCAACCTGAACGCCGTCCGGGTGGTCCCCAAGCTCGTCCCGGCCCTGATCACGATCGAATACGAGGTGGTGATGGTCGGCGGCGCGTCGGGAGGCCCCGGCGTCGGCTTCAACGCGGTGACTCCCGGCCCCCTGAACGGCGCCTATGGGGGCCCGGTGGCCTCCCTGACCCCGCCGGCGGTCGGTCCCGGTGCGGTCGCCTTCGGCGCCACCTCGGTGCCCTATGCTCAGGCCGGGTCGAGCCTGAACATCGGGGGCGGGGGCGGACGAGGTCCCGTGCCCCGGCTCGTGCCGGTCGAGTACCGGAACGAGGAGGTCCTCAACGCCCTGGTCAAGATGACCGGCCGGAATTTCGGCTTCGACATCCCGGCCTGGAAGCAATGGGTGGCCACCTCATTCAAGATCGATGCCCCGCCGTCGAGGCGGGTCCCGCAGCCCTGATCGCCCGGAATCCGAGGAACGATCGACGATGAGCACGGATGCGGAGGACGAGCGGCGAATCCTGGCCCGGATCGTCCGCCAGCGGCTGGAGGCGCTGGGGCGGGCGGGGATCGGCCAGATCCCGCTACCCGTCCCCTTACCGGCGGCCCCCTCGATGCCGCCGAAACCGGCCACAACGGCCGTGCCAGCTTCACCGAAGCTTGCGCCGAGCCCCCGGCCCGCCGTCGCCCCCACGGCCCCGGCCATCCCCGCGTCGCGGCCCTCGCTGCCCCCGCCCGTAATGTCCTCGCTGTTCGAGGAACCGAAGCTGGAGGTCAGCATACCGGCGGGCGATCGCGAGGGGCTGCTCGCCTCGATGGCGGCCGAGGTCTCGAAGTGCGTGAAGTGCCCGCACCTGGCCTCGACCCGGACCCAGACCGTCTTCGGCGAGGGGTCGCCGACGGCCCGCTTGATGTTCATCGGCGAGGCGCCGGGGGCCGACGAGGACCGGAGCGGACGGCCGTTCGTGGGCCGGGCCGGGGCGCTGCTCACCGACATGATCACCAAGGGGATGGGCCTGAGTCGAGACGAGGTCTACATCGCCAACATCCTCAAATCGCGGCCTCCCGAGAACCGGACCCCCTTGCCCGACGAGGTCGCGAACTGCTTGCCCTACCTGGAGCGGCAGATCGCGATCATCCGGCCCGAGTTCCTCTGCCTCCTCGGCAAGACGGCCGCCTCGGCGCTGCTGGAGACGGCCCTCCCGCTCGGCCGGCTCCGGGGCCGGTGGCATCGCTACCGGGAGATCCCCACGATCGTGACCTATCACCCGTCCGCCCTGCTCCGAAACCCCGACTGGAAGCGCGACGCCTGGGCCGACCTCCAGACCCTGATGAACGCGATGGGGCTGAAAGCCCCCGATCGGAAGAAGCCAGGGGGGACGGGCAGCGGGTAGGGATCAATGCCGGGCGGGTGCATGGTCTCCCCGGCCCTTGCGATTCAACCACATCTGATGAAAATACCCCACGCTCATGATCCAGAACAGGACGGGCGTGACGACGACGAGGTAATGCGTCCAGTGCGTGCCCGGGATCAGGCAGCAGGCCGACGGGTCGGCCTGGTCGTAATGGACCGTGACCGGCTTGCCGGCGGGGAACCTCGCCACGATTTCCTCGGCGTCCTTCCGCGACTTTGTCGTCATGTTGCCCACGCGGACGATCGCCCCATGATAAGCCGTCCCCCGGACGGCGTAGTCGTACTCGACATCGGCCGAGTACACCGGCTGCCCCCGGCGCGTGTCCTCGGCCACCTCCGACTTGAGCACCTTCCCCTCCACGGTCGGCCACGAGTTCGACCGGAGCGAGGTCCGCAGGTTCTGGATCATAGTCCATTCGACGAACGGCGTCGCGAACAGGAACAACGCGAACACCGCATGCCTGGCCCACCGCACCAGGGGCCTGTCTTCCGACTCGGCCTGTTCATTCATGCCGCGACTCCTCGCCGATTCTCATCCGCCGGGATGTCCCGGAGGGGCGTTCTCATGACTGACCGCTATCCGCATTTTCGGGTCATCCCACCGGGACGAGCTTGGCGATGGCGTTCTGGATGTCCTTCATCTTGACGGGCTTGGGGAGGACGATCAGGCGATCGTCGGTCGGGAGCTTCTTGGCGAGGAAGTGTTGCCGGGGGCCGAGGAGGACGAGCGCCGCGAGGGCGCGGCCGTCCTCGAGGGCCTTGGCGTGCATGTCGAGGAACGAGTTGATCGCGGCCGGCCCCAGGCCATCGGCGTCGAAGAGGACGCCGTCGGGGGGGCTCTCGCGATAGCGCTCGGCGGCCCGCTCGGCGTCGGCGACGAGCAGCACGCGGTAGCCCATCTTCGAGAGCGACTTGCGGAAAGCGGCCTGCACTTCCTCCTGGACCTCGACGCAGAGCAGCTTCTTGGGCACGAATGCCTTGATCTCGAACCCCTCGCTCGATCCCGCGACGGTCTCGACCGCGTCGGACGGGAATTCATCGGGACGGAACGACTCGTCGGGCTCGACGTCGACCTCCTCCTGCGGCGCATTCATCGTGTCGTTGTGCCTAGGCGCCGAGGGGCGGGGGACATCCACGCCGGTCGCCCGCATCGCCAGCCGTTCGAGATAGGCGTCGAGGTCGGCGACCACGTCGCTCATCGAGTTGTACCGGAGCTTGAGGTCGACCTTCATCATCCGCTCGACGATCGCGGTCAGCTCGGGGTCGGGGGCGTGGCGCTGCTCGCCCAGGGGCTTGATGCTGTTGATCCCCCGCTTGAGCATCTTCTTGAGCGGGTCATCGGTCTCGACCTCGGGCATCGGGAGCTGGCCGGTGAGCATCTGATAGAACACGCAGCCGAGGAAGAAGATGTCGGACCGCTTGTCCCCCTTGGGGCTGCCGCAGGTCCGCTCCAGCGCCGAGTAGTCGACGGTCCGCTGGCCGTGGGCGACGGCCATCTTCCGCTCGTCCCCCTCGATCGTCGCCAGGCCGAAGTCGACGAGCTTGGCCGTGCCGTTGGAGGCGATCAGGATGTTGGTCGCCTTCAGGTCGCGATGGGTGACGCCCTGCTCGAGCGAGTACTTCAGGCCGTTGGCCAGCCCCACCATCAGCGGGAGCGCCTCGGGCGGCGAGAGCCGGCCCCTGATCCGGAGGAAGTCGCGGAGGTTCGAGCCCTCGACGAATTCCATGATCATGTAGAATTTCTTGTCGTGCTCGCCGTACTCGTAGATCCGCACGATATTCGGATGGACCAGCCGGAGGCCCGACTCGGCCTCCTGGTTGAACCGGGAGACGGCGGCGGCGTCCGAGACGAAGCGGTTGCGGAGCACCTTGATGGCGACCGACTGGTTGCCGCTGATCTTCCTGCCGCGATAGACGCGGGCGAAGGTGCCCTCGGCGATGTGGAAGAGGACCTTGAAGCCGCCGAAGTGGAAGCCAGAGAGTTCGCCCTTCTTGAGCTTCTCGACCTGCCAGGCGGTGAGGATGTCCCGGCGAAGCAAGATCCGGGCCACCGCGTCGACGCTCCCGTCCGCCGCGTCGGCCTGGGCCTCCATCGCCTGATCGCGGGTCAGCAGGCCGATCAGGGTCGCCTGCTCGAGAAAGGTCTGAGTGTCGATCTCGGTCATGGGAGAGATGTCCTCGGCTCGTCGGGCGAGGAGCCCTGGCTAGCCCGGTCGTAAAGATCCGCGCGCGGTCATGACATTACCAAGTCTACCGGCCCTCGTGACGCGTGCAAAGCGCACGGCGGCCCGGCGATGCTTGACCTCAAGCGTGAAGGTGCGAATGCGCCCCGACGATTGGCTCGAAGGAAGGCCCTCGGGCCACCCTCCGGGAATAAGCCGAGCGACCTCATGTTCGAAATGAAAAAGGGCCGACAAGAAGGTCGGCCCCGCGACGAGACGATCGTCCTGCAAGGAAATGGGATCGGGCGACACGACCGGGAAGGCCGGAGCCCGACGTGGGGTCCGGCTCAATAACGGCCGCCGCCCCGGCTGCCGCCACCACCGCCGTAGCCGCCGCCGCCACCACCACCGTAGCCGCCGCCGCCGCCGCTCCGGCCGCCGCCGCCGCCACCG
>JAJYDH010000269.1 GCA_021777685.1 Planctomycetota bacterium
CATCTTCTATGTGACGCTCCAGAAGACCGCCGAGGCCCTGGCCGCGTTGCTGGCCTCGCGAGGCTTCCGCGCCGAGGCTTACCACGCCAGCCTGGGGGACGAGGTCCGCCACGCGGTCCAGGAGCGGTTCATGGCCTCGCTCGACGGGATCGTGGTCGCGACGATCGCCTTCGGGATGGGCATCGACAAGTCCGACATCCGGACCGTGCTCCACTACAACCTGCCCAAGGGGCCGGAGAGCTACGCCCAGGAGATCGGCCGGGCCGGGCGCGACGGCCAGCCCGCCCGCTGCGAGCTGTTCGCCTGCCCCGAGGACGTGACCACCCTGGAAAACTTCGCCTTCGGCGACACCCCGACGCCCGAGGCCGTCGCCTCGCTGGTCGACGAGGTGACGGGCCAGGGGGCCGAGTTCGACGTCTCGACCTACGACCTCTCGCAGGGCCACGACGTCCGCCCGCTGGTCGTCTCGACCCTGCTCACTTACCTGGAACTGGAGGGGACGATCGAGGCGACCGGGCCGTTCTTCGCCGAATACAAGTTCAAGTCCGACCGGCCGATCGGGGAGATCATCGCCGGGTTCGACCCGAAACGTCGGGAGTTCCTGACGAAGGTCTTCGACCGGGCGACGAGGAGTCGCGTCTGGTCCTCGCTGGACGTCCAGGCCGCCTCGAAGGCGCTGGGAGAGCCCCGCGCGCGGATCGTGGCGGCTCTCGGCTATCTGGAGGAGCAAGGGGAGCTGTCCGTCCAGGCGACCGGGGCGAGGGTCGGGTACCGGCTCATCCGTCCCGACGTGGACCGCGCCGGGCTGGTGGAACGCCTGGTCGGGCGGTTCCTGGAACGCGAGGCCCGCGACGTCGACCGCGTCCGGCGGATGCTGGAATTCGCGGTCGATCCCGAATGCATCACCGGCCGGCTCACGGCCTATTTCGGCGAGCAGATCGGCGGACATTGCGGGCACTGCGGCCCATGCCTCGGCCGGACGCCCGAGCCGCTCCCCGAGCGGCCGAGGCGCACGCTCGGCCGGGAACAGCGAGAGGTCGCCGAGTCGGTCCGGGCCGAGGGGCACCGTCACCTGGCGACCCCTCGCCAGCTCGCCCGGTTCCTCTGCGGCCTCGCCTCGCCCGCCACCACCCGGGCCAAGCTCACCAAAGATCCCCGCTTCGGGGCCTTCGCCGAGGTCCCCTTCGCCAAGGTCCTGCAACTCGCGGAGCAGACCTTCGACCGAGCGGCGCGGTAAAATCGAACCCAATCGGCCGGATCGCTGAACCCGAGGAGACGATTCGATGAATGCACACCGCTCGGCCGGAGCCCTGATCGCTTCGACGGTCGTGCTCGCGGTCTTCGGCGCCTCACGTTCGAGGGCCGACGATCCTCCCGCGCGAGCCCGGCCGATCGAGGTCCTGGAAAAGGCCTGGCCCGACCACCCCGAGTGGCTGGCCATGCTCGTCGACATCCTCGACGGGTCGCAGCTTGGCCCGGAGGACGGCTGGTTCCGGAAGGCCGTCTCGCAGACCCGGTTCACCTGGGACGCCACCCGTTCGGCCTTCGACAAGGACGGCGACGGGGGGATCTCCCGCGCCGAATTCGGGGCCAACGACGGCGACTTCGCCCGGCTCGACCGAGACCGCGACGGCTCCCTGACCGCGCCCGACTTTGACTTCTCCCCACATGCCCTGTCGCCGTCGCCGGGAGCCTCGCTCTTCTACCGGGTCGATGCCGATGGCAATGGCAAGGTCACGAAAGAGGAGTTCGATCGGCTGTTCCGGTCCCTCGACGACGGCGACCTCGGTTTCCTCTCGCAGGACGA
This sequence comes from Planctomycetota bacterium, assembly GCA_021777685.1. GTDB lineage: Bacteria > Planctomycetota > Planctomycetia > Isosphaerales > Isosphaeraceae > Tundrisphaera. The sequence goes on from JAJYDH010000269.1 coordinate 1,808, forward strand.
GTTGCGGCGATACTTCGCGCCTCCCCCGCCCCGGCCGAGGTCGCTGACCTCCCGTCCCTCGGGGCCATCGAAGGCGACCCTCCTCAAGGGGTTGTGGCGTCATGAGATCGGCTCGCACCTTCCCGGCCCGAGGGTCAACGACCCTGCGCCGGACTTCACGCTCAGGACGGTCGACGGCAAGGAGGAGGTCACGCTCTCGAAGCTGATCGGCCCGAAGCCGGTCGTGCTGGTCTTCGGCAACTTCACCTGCGGGCCATTCCGGAGCCAGGCAGGGAATGTCGAGAAACTTTCTCGGCGGTACAAGGACCGAGCCACCTTCATCATGGTCTACGTCCGCGAGGCCCACCCGACCGACGGCTGGCAGATGGAGAGCAACGACCGGGTAGGCGTCTCCTTCCGCCAGCCCCGGAACTACGAGGAGAAGGTCGAGATCGCGCGGACATGCGGCAAGTCGCTCGACCTCGGCTTCCCGATGCTGGTCGACACGATTCAGGACACCGTCGGCCTCGTCTACAGCGGGATGCCCGGCCGGCTCTACCTGATCGACCGTGACGGCAAGGTCGCCTGCAAGAGCGGCCGGGGGCCGTTCGGGTTCAAGCCGGCCGAGCTGGAGCAATCCCTGGTCGTCCTCCTCCGCCGATCGGAGCAAGACGAAGCCGGGAAGGCGACGGCCGATCAGGCGAAGCCAACCCGGTAGCCGTCCACAGGTTGTATTGTTTATCAGTTCGCGTCTGATTATAAGGGTGTCATGAAACGGACGACCGCAATCCATGAACACATCTGGGAAACCATCTCGGACGATGTACGATGTCTCGGAGCCCACGCTCGCCCGGGCGCAGGCCGTCCATTGATCTCGGCCCTCCAGTCCGAGTACTCGTTCTGGACTCGAAGTCGACCGTGAGCCGCTTTCAGGCGTTCGACTCGAGAGCGACCACCAGGAGGTCGAGAGGGGCGCCGGAATGCGGGGAGGTGTAGTCGGTATGACGCATACAGTATAATAGGAAAGGGCACCGCGCGGGCGAAGGACGGTTATCGATCCCGAGAGGAGCCCGGATGAGCGACGCCGAGACCTCGATCGCCCAGTTGAAGGCGCTCGTGCTGGATTTTTCGAAGGAACGGGACTGGGAGCAGTTCCACCACCCGAAAGACCTCGGGGTCGCCCTGGCGAGCGAGGTCGGCGAGCTGCTCGATCACTTCCGCTACAAGGGTAACGAGCAGATCGGGGCGGAGCTGGCAAGGCCCGAGGTGCATCGGGCCGTCTCGCACGAGCTGGCCGACTGCCTCTGGGTGATCCTCCGCCTGGCCGACGTCTGCGGGGTCGACCTGGCCTCGGCCTTGCGGGAGAAGGTCGCGTTGGCGGCGATCAAGTACCCGGTCGAGAGGTCGTTCGGCCGTGCGGACAAGTACACCGCGTACGGCCCGGCCGATCCCGACCCCTCGACCGGCTGACTTCGGTCGGTACAATGGGCCGCATGAACGTCATCGTCGTCGTCTGCAACGGGCTTCACCTGGGATTTCTGGGCGCCTACGGGAATAGCTGGATCGAGACGCCGAACCTCGACCGGCTCGCGACCGAGGGGGTCGTCTTCGACCACCACTTCCCCGAGAATCTGACCACGCTCCCGACCCGAAGATCCTGGTGGACCGGGCGTTACGGGTTCCCCGACCCCGAGGCCGGCTGGACGCCGCTTCGCCACGACGAGCCGATCCTGCCCGACCTGCTCTGGAACCAGGGCGTCCACACGGCCCTGATCTCCGACGTCCCCCTGCTCCGCGACGCGGCCCAGGGGTTCGGCCGAGGGTGGGATGAGGTCGTCTGGGTCCGCGGTCAGGGTTACGACCCGCTCGTCCCGCCGGGCGACCCCCGGGCGGGTCGGGTCCGGATCTCGTCCGAGCCCGGCCTCAAGCTCCCGCCCGAGGACGACCCCGACTTCGACCTCTGGAAAGGTCGCTGGGAGCAATTTCTCCGCAATCGGGCCGTCCTGAAGACGGATGTCGAGGAGAACACGGGCGTTGCGCGGACCGTCCGGTCGGCGATCGATTGGCTCGGCCGCCGAGGTCCGGACCCCTCGCCGTTCCTGCTCTGGCTCGACCTGTTCAGCCCGCACGGCCCGTGGGACCCGCCCCAGCCCTACCGGGACCAGTACGCCGCGGCCGAGCCCGACGAGTTCGAGGCGGGCGAGGAGGGGGATCTCGTCGAGGACGACGACGAGACGACCCTCGAAGAGGTCCGCGTGCTGATCGACGTCCCCGCCGGCGCGGTCGGCGACGTCCTCACCGAGGAAGAACTGCTCCGGCTCCGGCGGACCTACGCGGGCACCGTCACCCTCGTCGACCGCTGGCTCGGCGAGCTTTTCGAGTCCCTCCGGGCCTCGGGCCGGCTCGACGATTCGTTGCTGATCTTCACCGCCGACCAGGGAGAGCCGCTCGGCGAGCACGGGTTCGTCCGGCGATTCCGCCCTTGGCTCTACGAGGAGCTGATCCACACCCCGCTGATCGTCCGGATGCCCGGCGGTGAACAGGGAGGGTCGCGCCGGCAGGCGATCGTGCAGACGGTCGACCTGCTCCCGACGATCCTCTCGGCCCTCGGCCTCCCGCCCAGCGACCGCGCGCACGGCCACGACCTGCTCCCCATCCTCCGCGGCGAGCAGTCGAAGGTCCGCGACTACGCGTGCCTTGGCATGGACGTCGAGGAGTTCGCGATCCGGACCCACCACTGGCACCTGACGCTACCCATCGAGGTCGACCCCGACGAGCCCCGCCACCCCGAGCTCTACCGGAAGCCCGACGACCGCTGGGACCAGAACGACGTCGCCGCCGAGAACCCGGAGGTCGCCGACCACCTGGAACTGACCCTTCGCCGATTCGTCGGCGCCGTCGGCCGCGACGCGATCGACGACCTGCCCTCGCTCCGCGATATCGGCCGGTTCGACGAGGGCGAGTGATAGGAACCCGGAAACTTTCGAAGGCCCGGGTAATTTCGCCCGGGGCTCGTCGAATCCCTGATATCCCGGCGTTTGCCGGCCCTGGGCCGCTCGACCCTCCGGCGATCCGGGGCCTCCGGGGACTTTCCCGAGGTCCGGGCCGGCGGTACGATGCCGTCTCTCGGCCGTCGCGCCCCGCCGTCACGCGCCCGTTCTCGGGGCGACGTCTCGCCCCCGGGGTCGTGACGGTGCCGTCAAGTCGTCTCAGGAGCTCGCCGCAATGGCCTCGGACCCGAAATCTGTCACCCCCGCCGGATCGCCGACCCCGGTCCGCGAGAAGGGGGTCCGCATCTTCACCTATCCCAAGATCATCTTCATCTTCCCGACCCTGATCATGGCCCTGATCTGCTGGATCGGGATGTACATGATCCCCGACGTCGGGTCGTTCAACAGCGCCCGAGAGAAGGAGCGTCACGAGGCCAAGCTCAAGGCCGACGCCACGGCGAAGGCGAACTCCGCCGCGAAGGAACTTCCCGCCGTCTCCGGCGACGATCGGCTCCTGCCCCTGAAGTCCGATCCGGTCAAATTCAAGCGGAAGGAAAACCTCCTCGGCCTTCTGTTCCTCGGCGTCTTCCTGTTCAACCTGATCGTGCTGGCGATCGATTTCCCACGATTCACGATCTTCGCGCTGCTCCTGCTGTCGACGACGGTCCTCTTCTTCATGCTCTGGCTGGGGATGTACGTCAATGTCCTCGAGCCACTGGTGCGGATTGTGGAAGGGGTCTATGTGGTGGCCAACGCCCAGTTCTACCTCATGGTCGCGGTGGTCCTGATGATCGTCTACGGGACGATTTTCATCACCCGCTATCTCGACTACTGGGAGATCCTCCCCAACGAGATCCTCCACCACCACGGGCCTCTGAGCGACCTGGAGCGATATCCGACCCTGAACCTGAAGTTCGACAAGGAGATCCCCGACGTCTTCGAGCACCTGATGTTCGGGGCGGGCCGGCTGGTCCTGCACGTCTCGGACGAGCGCAAGGCTATCGTCCTCGACACCGTGCTCCACGTCTCGCGGAAGGAAGAGGCGCTGAAGAAGCTGATGAGCCGGCTGGAAGTCCGCGTCACGACGGACCAGGAAGTCGCCTCGCCCTGACCCTGAGGCGAGGTCCGCTGTCCCCGCTCAGGCCCCTCGCCCGGCATTTCTCGCTGGCGCGGGGCGGTGGGGGGCCTTGGGTGCGCTCGCGGCAGTCGGGAGCGGGGAGGATAACGGCAGGACCTCGCAGGCCTCTCCGCGTCTCAGCTCTTCGAGGATGGCGCCGTTGAGCATCTCTTCGAGGTCGACCAGCCTGCGGGCGACATACGCGCCGTCGAGGACCCGGTGGTCGTAGATGATCTTGACCGTCACCTTGCCCCAGGCGTCGATCGGGCCGAAGGTGAGCGTGGTCGTGAGCGGCGAGAGCGGGTGGATCTGCTCGACCCCGGTCCCGCCCAGCGTGGTCACGCCGAAGGTCCCGAATCGTTTCGCCCTGGCGCGGCCCGAGAGGTTCAGGCTGGTCGACCAGAGAAAGCGGCGGATCGGGGTCGGGCACTTGCTGACCCGGATCATCCGGCGGAAGAAGCCGATCTCCTCCAGCGGGGCGTTCTTGAACTCGACCAGCGAGCGCTGAAGCTCGCCGATCGTCTGCCCCTCGGGGGCGCGGAACATCCCGAAGAAGACGCCCTCCTCGCCGTCGAACGAGCGTTCGATCGCCAGCGAGCAGTTCGTCTGCGGGTGCTCGTAGATCCGGCCGACGGGCCATTCCAGCAGGGCTCGGCGGAGCGGCGGGTGCTCCATGGCGACCTTGGCGTAGGCCTTCATGAAGATGACCGACCACGACGGTCGCGCCGGGTGAGCCCTTCGGGCGGCGAACAGGGCCGAGACGTCCATCATCCGGCTGAGCGGGATCGACGGGACTCGACTGGCGAAGTGCAGCAAGTCGGCGATCAGCCGCCTTGGCACCGAGAGCGGGAACACGACTCCCTTCGGCTCGCGCATCCTTGCACCTCATCGAGTCGAAATCCGTTTCCCCCATACCCATCCGGCGCGCGGGTCCGGACCTGGCGACGGTCTGGGTTGGAGGTAGGCGATAACCTACCCCAAAAGCCGGGGGCGGGGAAGTCGAAGTTCCTCGGACTGGCCGGTCGGCGATGAGGTCTCCCCAAGCGACCGCCCGGCATGCCATAATTGTCGTCGAAAGGCCCGCGCCCGGACGGGCGCGGGCGAGATACTCGAAGGTTGACATCGCCGATGCCGCTCCGACCGCCGGTGTACGTCCATCTGCTGCCCGCCCTGATCCCGGCCGGCGCCCTCCGGGGCGGAGTGGCGGTGGTGATCGACGTCCTTCGCGCGACCACCACCATGCTCCACGCCCTCGCGGCCGGGTGCGACGCGATCATCCCCTGCGCCGAGATCGACGAGGCCCGGCGGGTCGCCGGCTCGCTCCCTCCCGGCTCGGCCCTCCTGGCCGGAGAGCGTGAGGGCGTGGCGATCGAGGGGTTCGACCTGGGCAACTCCCCCGGCGACTGCACGCCCGAGGTCTGCTCCGGCCGGACGATGGTCATGACCACGACCAACGGCACCCGCGCCATCCTTGCCTCACTGGAGGCCGAGCGGATCCTGATCGCCGCCTTCGTCAACCGGGAAGCGACGATCGAGGCCCTCATGGTCGACGGCCGTCCGATCCACCTGGTCTGCGCCGGGACGGGCGGCTCGATCAGCCTGGAAGACTCGATGTTCGCCGGAGCCCTGGCCCACGAGATCGACACCCGGGCCTGGAGGGAGTCGGAAGGGAAGATTCTCCCGAGCGCCCGGGAGAGCGACCCGGCCGCCGACACCCTCCTGGCCAACGACGAGGCCGAGATCGCCGCCTCCCTCTGGCGCGAGACCGAGGCGATCATCGACGAGGGGTATTCTCTGGCCGATGCCCTGGGCGACGGCAAGGGGGGCCGTCGGGTCCTGGAACTCGGGCTCGACGCCGACCTGGACGACGCCGCGCGGGTCGACCGCTTTCCTTTCGCCGCCGAGTTGCTCCGGGACCCCCTCCGGATCGTCCCGGCGACCGAGGGGTCGGGCCCCCGACTCCGGCTCTTCGGGACGACCTGACGGGCCGAACCATTCGACAATCGGATGTTTCTTGTAGGGCGGGTGAGCGGCAGCGAAACCCGCCAACGTTCAGCGTGGCCGTTTCCGGCGGGTTTCGCTATCGCTCACCCGCCCTACGAAAATCAACCTCGCAAGCCGACTGGCACTGATTTCTCCTCTCCAGAATCCCGGAACGACCGGAAACGAAGGGGTGGGCCCTGCCAAGGTCATGCCCCGAGAAAGGTGACGACGCGATGGACATGGACAAGCTGGTCTCGCTCTGCAAGCGCCGAGGCTTCATCTTCCCGTCGAGCGAGATCTACGGCGGCCTCAACGGCTTCTGGGATTACGGCCCGCTCGGGGTCGAGCTGAAGCGGAACATCAAGGACGCCTGGTGGCGCGACAACGTCAACGGCCACGACGAGTGCCTGACCCCGGAGGGCGCCCCCTCGCCCTACGAGATGGTCGGCCTCGACTGCTCGATCATCATGAACCCCAGGGTCTGGGAGGCATCGGGCCACGTCGGCGGGTTCAGCGACCCGATGGTCGACTGCCGGGCCACGAAAGAACGCTACCGGGCCGACCAGATGTATGTCTTCGTGTACCAACACGACAAGCCGAACGACAAGGGAGAGATGCAGACTTGGTTCTCGGGCGTCGGCGCAAGCGGCGATGATGCTTACGAGTCTCAACGGAAAAGACACGAAAAATTGGCTAAACGCTACGGAACGGCAGGCAGACCTTTGGGCCTTGCCGAGATCAGGCCTTTCCTCGGCCT
>JAJYDH010000270.1 GCA_021777685.1 Planctomycetota bacterium
CGAATCGCTCGGCGGCGTCCCGGTGGCCCTGGTTCTTGACCCGGACGGTCCGGTAGCTGGGCCTGGCCAGGAACGTGACCTCGCGGGCCCTGGGGTCGACGACGCTCCGGTCGTCGGCGACTTCGATCTCCCAGCGGAGGTAGCCGGTGCGGATCATGGCATCGGCCCGCCGTCAGCCGCCCTGGATTGCGGGGACCAGGAGGATCTCCGGGGCGGTCGCGTCGAACGCGCGGATCGGCCGGGTCTGCCCCGGCCCGTCGAGCCGGAAGGCCAGGCGGCCGGCGGTGAAGTTCTCGGCGAACGCCGTCGCCGCGTCCGAGACGGTCTCGGGCCGCGTCGGGTCCCACTCGGCCAGGCAGAGGTCGCCGTGTCCGGTCTTCAAGAGTCGCAGCTTCGCCATCGCGCTCGCTCCGTCAGGGGCCGGGAATCCGGTCATCCGATTCCGCCCGACCAACCGGCCGGACAGGCCCCATTATAACGACCGGCCCGGTCGTCGGCCAGTTTCGTCGTCAGCCCGACGCCCTCCAGAGGATCATCACCAGCACGGGGACCATCAGGGCCATGATGACGGCCAGCAGGCAGCCCAGCGAGAGGATCATCTCGGTCTGCTTCTCGGGCGGCGCGGCGTTGATCCGATCGGCGGCCTGGAGGTAGGTGGCGATGAACAGGTTCAGCGTCACCATGACCGCGCCGATGAACAGGGTGAACTCGATCCCGGGGCCGATCCGGTCGGCCTGGATGATCATCGCGACGTCCACGCCGATGGCCGCCGTGATCAGCATCAGGTTGCGGGTCGACCACCGGTTCCGCCGCGTCGGTCTCATTCAAAACCGCCCCGAGGAGAAGAACAGGACGGAGAGGATCGCCAGGGACAGGACCGCCAGGTAGACGCCCACCATCAGGATCGGCGACGGCCGCTCGTTCAGCCGACCCTTCGGCCCCCTCGGGGTCGTCGTGAAGTATCGGTAGAGGCCGAAGGCCACGGCGTTCAAAAGCAGCAGGACCAGCCCGAACCCGGCGGCGTACTCCGTCAGGGAGTGGACCTTGCGCCCCATCTGGACGGCGCGGGTCATCGCGGCGGCGTCGAACCCGAGGATCGCGACGGCGAGGAGCATTCCCCGGATCGAGAGTCGGAACCGCCCCATCTCGCCTGCTCCCCCGGGGGCCTCGCGCGCGGCCTCACCCCTTCGGGTGGAAGATCCGGCGATAGGCCGAGAAGATTTTGAGCATCCGACCGCCGTACGGGAAGAGGTGGGGCCGGAATCCGCCCGGTTTCCGGACGTGGATCGCCCGGGGCTGGGCCAGCTCTCGGAGGCCGACGACCCCTCGAATCCGGCCGTATCCGCTGGACTTGCAGCCCCCGAACGGTGCGGCGGCGTGGGCCGAGGTCGTGACCGCCTCGTTCACCGCGACCGACCCGGCCTCCAGCCGGAGCGCGACCGACCGGGCCGCCCGGAGGTCCCGGCCCCAGACGCTCGCCGACAGGCCGAACGGCCCGGCATTGGCCGCCTCGACCGCCGAGTCGACGTCGGGCACGCCCCGGACCAGCACGACCGGGCCGAAGCAGCCGGCGAGGGCGGATTCGGGGCCGGGCGAGTCGCTCGCCAGGACGGTCGGCGGGTAGAACGAGCCCGGCCCGTCGACCGGCCGGCCGCCGGCCAGGAGCCTCGCCCCGGCCCCGACGGCCGCCTCGATCGCCGCGTGGAAGCGGTCGCGGGCCGACGTCGAGATCATCGGGCCGACGTCGACCTCCGAGGCGGCCGGGTCGCCGACCCGGAGGTTTCTCGCCATTGAGGCCAGGGCCTCGGCCCAGGGGCGAGCGTCGCCGATGACGTAGACCCGCTTGACCGCCACGCAGGTCTGCCCGGCGCCGACGAACGAGGCCCAGGCGAGGGCCCGGGTCGTCGACCCCATCGGGGCGTCGGGCAGGATGACCGCCGCGTCGAAGCCGGACAGCTCGGCCAGGGCCGGAATCCCTCGACGTCCCAACTCGGCCAGGACGCCCCGGCCGCCCTCGACGCCCCCGGTGAAGATCGACTTGTCGATGGCCGAATTCACCAGAGCCCGGCCGACCTCGGGCCCTCCGAAGACCGCCGAGACCAGCCCCTCGGCCAGCCCGGCCTCCTCGATCGAATCCTGGAGCCGCCGCCCCAGGCCGACGGCCAGCTCGGACGGCTTCCAGACGATCGCGTTGCCCGCCGCCAGCGATTGCGCAATCGCCGGCGCATTGAGCAACAGCGGGTAGTTCCAGGTGCCGATGATGCCGATCGTGCCGAACGGCGCCCAGACGAGCCGGGCCGGGGGGATCAACAGGGCACGCTGCCACCCTCGGCCGATCGGCTCGTCGGCCAGGGCTTTCCCGGCATTCTTGACCGTCCAGCGGACGGCGTCGAGGGACGCGACGACCTCGGCCATCGCCTCGCCGGTCGGCTTGCCGACCTCGTCTCGGATGGCGACGGCCCAACTCTCGGCGTCGCGGGCGAGGATTCCCCACCAGCGTCGGAGGGCGTCCCGGCGGACTTTCCACGACTGCCCGGCCCATCGGGCCTGAGCAACCGAGGCCCGGGTCACGATGTCGGCGACGGCGCCCGGGGGCGTGGCGGAGCCCCGGCCGATCTCGAGGCCGGTCGACGGGTTCCGCGCGATCAGCGGCGTTTCCGCCGGGGGCTCGGTCATCGAAGGTCAGGCGCAGGCCAGGGCGGGCATCGGCGCGGCATCGTCGACCGTGTCCACCACCAGCGACGCCACCAGCCATTCCAGCGGCAGCCCGAGCTTGCGGGCCTCGGCGCTGAGGCGGTCGAACAACTCGGCGGAGAGTGTCACGGCGAGGGAAGATTCGGCGTTCATCGTGTCGCTCCATTCCACGATCGGAAGCGAGTTTCAACCTTGACTCGCCCCGTCATCCTTACCCTAGGTCGCGGACGGATGATTGTCACCAACCTGTCGCGAAAAAGGGCCGGCATCGGGGTGATGCCGGCCCTTAGACGCATTTGCCGTGCCGGAGTTCCCGGAGTCGTCCGGATCTCAGGCCCCCGCCGCCTTCAGGTCGATCTTGGGGAAGAGCGGGGCCGGCTTGCCGCCGACGAGCTCGGCCGTCACCCGGAGGTCGGGGCCGGCGGGCCTCGCCAGGGCGTCGGCGTATCCGACCTCGGCCCAGGGGCGGGCGTCCTCGAAGTTGAACGCCCGGTAGAACGTCGACGCGGTCTCGGGCAGGAACGGCTTGATGAGGATCGCGACCACCCGGATCGCCTCGGCGAGGTTGACCATCACCACCTTCGTCGCCTCCAGGTCGGTCTTGGCCAGCGAGAACGGCCTGGTGGTGTCGATGTAGCGGTTCGCGGCGTCGAGCACCTCGGCCCAGATCCGCTGGAGGGCGATGTTGTACTCGAACGCGCCGATCTGCCGCTTCAGCCCCTCGACCAGGGCGCCGAGGTCGAGCCCGGCCAGCCAGGCGGTCGGGTCGATCGCCGACGAGCCGTCCAGCTTGCCGTCGAAGTACTTGACGCACATCGAGAGGGTCCGGCTGTAGAGGTTGCCCAGGTTGTTGGCCAGGCCCGCGTTGTAGGCGTCGGCGAACCGCTCGAACGAGAACTCGCCGTCGCCGCCGAAGGGGCACTGGCTCATGAAGTAGTGGCGGAACCCCTCGGCCGAGAACTTGTCGATGATGTCCATCGGCTCGACGACGTTGCCCAGGCTCTTGCTGATCTTCTGGACCTCGCCGGTCCCCTCGTCCTTCCGGTAGACGAAGCCGTGGCCGAACACTCTCTTCGGAAGCGGCAGGCCGGCCGACATCAGCATCGCCGGCCAGAGGGCGCAGTGGAACCGGGTGATGTCCTTGCCGATGACGTGGACGTCCGCCGGCCAGGTCGAGCGGAACCGCTCCTCGTCGGTCCCGTAGCCGATGGCGGTGATGTAGTTCAGGAGGGCGTCGAACCAGACGTAGATGGTCTGGTCGGGGTCGAACGGGACGGGGATGCCCCAGGTGAACCCCTTCCGGCTGATCGACACGTCGAGAAGGCCCGCCTTGACCAGGCTGACGATCTCGTTCCGGCGGCTCTCGGGCTGGATGAAGTCGGGGTGGGCCTCGTAGTGGGCCAGGAGCCGGTCGGCGAAGGCGGAGAGCCGGAAGAAGTAATTCTCCTCCTCGACCCGGCGAAGCTCGCGGTTCGGGTGGTTCGGGCACCGGCCGTCGACGATCTCCTTGTCGGTCTTGAACGCCTCGCAGCCGTCGCAGTAGAGGCCCGTATACGACTTCTTGTAGATATCTCCCGCGTCGTAAACGGCCTGGATGAACTTCCGGCAGCCGACGTGGTGTCGCTCCTCGGAGGTCTGGATGAAGTCGTCGTTGGAGATCTCCAGCGCGGCCCAGACTTCCCGGAACTGGCGGGCCATGTCGTCGACGTAGGGCTTGGGCTCCAGGCCGAGCTTCTCGGCGGCCTGCGAGACCTTGATCGTGTTCTCGTCGTTGCCCATCAGGAAGTGGACGGCGTCGCCCTCCATCCGGCGGAACCTCGCCTGGACGTCGGCGCCGATCTTCTCGAACGCCGTGCCGATGTGGGGTCGGCTGTTGGGATAATCGATCGCCGTCGTGATATAGAAGCCCATCGGTCGCCTCGATCCGCCTGTCGCTTTCCCGCCATCCCGCCGGTCGACGGACACGGCGGCCCGTCCCGGCGTTCACGCCGTAGATCCTACGCCAATCGTGGGGCCGAGGCCAACAGGACCCGCCTCGTCGCCCGACCTCGGCCCGACATTCCCGCCCCCGGCGAGGCGCGGTACGATGGGCCTCGCGAGCGACACTGAGCCCATCAGATCCCCGCCAGGAGCGCCGGAATGGCCTCGACGACGGCCCAGCCCGAGACGATCGCGCCCGACGCGGTCGTCTCGTTCGAGATCAACCCCGGCACGCTCCTCCAGTTCCTCGAGGCGAGGGCGGAGAAGGGGCCTCGCCTGAAGTGCTTCGAAGGGGGTGTGACGCTCGTGTCCCCTGGAATGCCGCACGAATCGAAGGGGTATCGGCTCGATCTCCTGATCCTGGCGATCTGCCTCGAACTCCGGATCAAGTACATGGGCCTCGCGTCAACGACCTGGACCTTGCCGCTCGGGCTCGGGGACACCGCCTACGAGGCGGACTCCGCGTTTTACATCCAGAGTCACGGCCGGGCGAAGGCGGGCCAGCCTCCCGACCTCGCCATCGAGGTCGTGGTCTCGAATCCGGCCACAAAGGCCCTTCGGGCCGGGGCCTTCCTCAAGATTCCCGAGCTGTGGGTCCTCGACATCCCCCGGCACCGGCTTACCTTCCACCACCTGGCGATGAGGGGCGAGCACAAGGGCACCTACCGGCCGAAGGCCCGGAGCCGGGCGTTCCCCTTCCTCGCCTCGGACGAGGTCCTCGAACGGCTCGAAGACCCGGAGACCGACGCCGCCACCTTCCACGAAAACTGCCGAGACTGGGCCAGGCGGGTCCTCGTCCCCCGGTGCCGGCCCGAGGACGGCGGCGCGTGAGCGGACCCGGCCGGGCCCGACATCCCGTCGACCCGCCGGGTCTCACCGAAAATCGGCCTGTTTTCCGGGTCCGAACAGCTCAGGCCCCGCGACGCCTCCGCCAGGCGAGCAGGCCGGCCAGGGCGAGGGCCGAGACGATCGTCGAGGGCTCGGGGGCGGGGGTCGGGCTCTGGAGCGCCGAGGGGGGGGCCAGCAAGGCCGGGGCGGTCGAGCCGCCCGTCGAGGTCCCGCCCGTCGAGGTCCCGCAGGTGCTGGGCGGCGGGGGCGTCGGCGGGTTGCAGGCGGGGGCCTGCGACTGATGCCAGGTCGGGACCGCCGAGGTGGCCGGCGGCGCGAGGTACTCGGCGGCCGGGTAGGTCATGCCCGAGGTCGGCACGGCGGCCGGCATCGGCGGCATCGCCCTATCTTGCCAGGCTTTCAGGAAATTCGTGACGGACTGCTGGAAGCTCTCCGTCGCGTTCATGGGCGTCGAAGGGGCGGGTTGGGTCGTCCCCGAGTCGTGATGGATCTGGCCCGCCCGGGCTGGCCCGGCGGCGGTGACAAGGGCCAGTCCCGAGGCCACCAGGGCCCCGGATAACCACGCGCGTCCTTGCGATGCGGTCATTGAATTCGAAGTCCTGAGTGGGAACCTTCCCGGATCGCGCCGGGCCCCCATCCGTGAAGGATCGACGCGGGGAGTCCGACCGGCGGGGCCGATTGTCGCCCCAACTCCACGACGTTAGGGCGGCCTCCTGGAGAAGGTGACGGTGTGATAATCGAAGCCCGGCGGCGGGTCAAGGGCGATCGGCCCTGGCCCTCAAAACGTATCGCGAAGCATCAAAGATCGATCCCGTCAACTGCTACTACTCGTAGATCTTGCCGAAGTGGAGAAATTCCGCGAACATCCGCCAGCTCGGCCGGTCCTCGGGCCGCCAGAGCGGCGACGGCTCGAAGTACCGGAGGGCGGCCTCCAGGAACCCGGCGATGTCGCCGTTCTGCCAGCCCAGCGCCCCGCCGAGCGAGAAGGCCACGGGGTCGTCCCGCTCCATCTGCTCGGCCTCCCACCGCTCGGCGGCCAGCTCGCGGGCGAAGGCGATGAACGAGTCGCGGTCGACCACCCGTTCGAGCAGGTCTTCGGGGGACATGACGAGGCCACCGGGTCGGGGACGCATGATCGAGGAGACGGCGGGGACATCCGCGCCCCGGAGATATTATCCCCTCCGACGTGGGATTTGATCACACAATTCGGCCGGCGGCCCGACTAATTTCGATCTCGATCGAAGGTCGTTCTGCCTCCCTCTCCCGTTGGGAGAGGGCCGGGTTGAGGGTCGTCGGTCGAGCGGCGATCGGACAGGGCCTCTCTTCCGGCCCGCTCATGATGCGACGCCCCTCACCCCCGGCCCCTCTCCCAGAAGGAGAGGGGAGGAAGAAAGGCCCTCTCGTCGGGCGCTCGTCTTACTTCTTCTCGGGCGTCGGCGTCGCGGCCGCCTTGGCGTTCAGCTTCGCCCTCAGCTCCTCGATCTTGGGGGCGATGACGCTCTGGCAATAGGGGTTCTTGTTCCGGTTGAGGCGGTAGTAGTCCTGGTGGTGCCTCTCGGCGGGCCAGAACCGGACGAGGGGGACGAGCTGGGTGACGACCTGGCCGTTGTAATAGGCGTTGGCCTTCTGGAACGACTTCTCGGCGAGCTTCTTCTGCTCGTCGTTGGCGTAGAAGATGGCCGAGCGGTACTGCGTCCCCTCGTCGGGCCCCTGGCGGTTCAGGGTGGTCGGGTCGTGGCAGAGCCAGAAGACGTCGAGGAGATAGTCGTAGCTGACGAGGGCCGGATCGTAGATGACCTCGACGGTCTCGGCGTGGCCGGTCAGGCCGGTGCAGACCATCTCGTACGAGGGCCTGGCGACGGTCCCGCCGGAATAGCCCGAGATGACCGACTTCACGCCGTGGACGCGCTCGTAGAAGGCTTCCAGGCACCAGAAGCAGCCGCCGGCGAAGAACGCCTTCTCCAGCTTCGGCTCGGCCTTCTCGGACTTGACCGCGGGCGCGTCGGCGCCATCGGGCTTCTTGGGGTCTTCGGCGGCCTTGGCCTTGGCCTTGGCCTTGGGCTCGGCGGGGGCCGGCGCCTGGGCCGACGCCAGCGCCGCCAGCCCGAGGGCCGCCGCGATTCCGAAGGATGACGCCAGGGAGCGCAAGGTCATGGCAGGGCCCTTCGAGGTTCCAGGCCGGCCCAATCCGAGGGCCGGCCCCGGGGGTGGGGTGGGTGCGATCGATCGCCGGGCGCGGGACATCTTCATTGTATAGATCCCGCCGCGCCGGAATTCCAGCGAATCCGCCCGAGGATCGGCCGATTCTCCACACCGACTCCGACCGGGCTTGACCCGCCCCCGGGGGTCGCTAGAGTACGGCCCGGCCCATCGTCCGTGACCGTTCGGGAAAGGAAGCCCGCCCGTGACCGAGACCTCGCCCTCGACCGACCGGCCGTCCCGCCCCCGGCGGCGCCTGAAGCGGCTGGCCCTGGCGACCCTGGCCGTCGCGGGACTGGTGACCTTCACGTTCCGGAACCCCTGGTTCCGGGGCAACCTCGGGGTCGTCGACGACGGATTGGTCTACCGGAGCGCCCAGCCGACCGCCGGCCTGCCGGGGCTGGTCGCCGAGAAGCACCTGGCGACCGTCCTCAACCTCCGGGGCGGCTCCGACGCCGACCCCTGGTACGCCGCCGAGGTCGCCAATACCCGGCGGCTCAAGGTCGACTTCTACGACCTCCCGCTCGTCGCCACGGTCCGCCCGTCGCGCAAGCAGTTGCTCGCGGTCCTCGACGTGCTCGATCGCTGCAAGTATCCCCTGTTGATCCACTGCAAGTCGGGCTCCGACCGCACGGGCCTGGTCAGCGGCCTCTACCTCATGTCCAAAAAAGGCATCCCGCCGGAACGGGCCGAGGCCGCCTTCTCGCTCTACTACGGGCATGTCCCCCTGCTCGGGACCCGCCACCTCCATGAGCCATTCCGCGAATACGCCGACTGGCTCAAATCTCACCAGCTTGCCCATACCCCCGAGCGTCTGAAAGACTGGGTCGCCCACGACTACCGGGCCGACGACCCGCTCGCCGAGTTCGTCCCCGTGCCGACCGGCCCCCGTCCTCCTCGAGATCGG
>JAJYDH010000271.1 GCA_021777685.1 Planctomycetota bacterium
GAGGGGAGGAAGAAGGGCCGGCATTCCCGTCGATGACCGCTGGCAACGTCATTTTCGACCTCCGGCCCTCGCCGGAGTCTGGCGGCGGAGGGCCGGTCGGGGTATCGTGGGAGGCGTCACGGAGGCGGCTCGGGGTCGACCGCCCGACGGGGTCCGGCAAAGGGCGAGACCGCGATGGCCTCGATCGTTCTGGCCGACGATGACGAGGATCTCCGGGCCGTCTACGGCCCCTTCCTCCGCTCGGCGGGCCACACCGTCCTGGAAGCGGCCGGCGGGGCCGAGGCGCTCGAGCTCGTCCGCTCGCGCCGGCCCGACCTGCTGATCCTGGACGTCTGGATGCCCCGGGTCAACGGGTTCGACGTGCTCGAAGCCCTCCGGTACGACCCGGCCGCGACCGGCCTGAAGATCCTGATGCTGTCCAACCTGGGCGACGCCGACACCCGCCTGGAGTGCTTCGAGATGGGAGCGTCCGAGTACCTCGTCAAGGGGCTCCCGCTGGCCGAACTCCGCGAGAAGGTCGACATGCTGCTCGCCGAGGGGGCGGAAACCGCCCTCGAATCCGAGGCCCGGCCGGCGCCCCTGCCCCCGTCGTGAGCCGAGACCCGAGCCCGAGTGCCCCCGGCCCGACGACGCCATGACCGACGACTACCAGGACAGCCTCGACTACCTCTACGGCCGGCTCAATTACGAGCGGCTCGGCATGCCCAAAGGGTCGGCCGAGCTTCGCCTCGGCCGGATGCGCCGCCTCCTCCGCCGCCTGGGCGATCCCCACGAATCGCTCCGGATCGTCCACGTCGCCGGGACCAAGGGCAAGGGGTCGACCGCCGCGATGCTCGCCGCCGCGCTCTCGGCCTCGGGCGTGAAGACCGGCCTGTTCTGCTCGCCGCACCTCCACCGGCTGGAGGAGCGGTTCCGCGTCGACGGCGTGGAGGCGACCGCCGACGAGCTGGTCGGGCTCGTCCAGGCCGTCCGGCCGGCGGTCGACGCCCTCGACGCCGGCGACCGCCACTACCGGCACCGGGGGGCGACCTTCTTCGAGGTCACGGCCTCGATGGGCCTGCTCCACTTCGCCCGCAAGGGGGCGGGGGCCGTCGTCCTGGAAGTCGGCATGGGCGGGCGGCTCGACTCGACCAACGTGGTCCGACCCGCCCTGTCGGTCATCACGACGATCTCGTTCGACCACACCCGCCAGCTCGGCAACACCCTGGGGGCGATCGCGGGCGAGAAGGCGGGGATCATCAAGCGAGGCCGGCCCGTCGTCAGCGGGGTCCGGGGGGACGAGGCCCGCGCCTCGATCCATCGGGCCGTCGCGCTCCGGGGGGCGCCGTTCCGCGAGATCGACGTCGACTTCGACTACGCCTATCGGCCTCCCGAGGCCCCCTTGACCCGCCCGACGCCCGGCCGGGTCGCGGTCCGGACCTGGCGTCGCGAGTGGCCGCCGGTGCCCTTGCCGATGCTCGGCTCGCACCAGGGGCAGAACGCCGCCGTCGCCCTGGCGAGCCTGGACGCCCTGGCCGAGCAGGGGTTCGACGTCGGGCCGGGGGACGTCGCGCGTGGGTTCTCCGCCCTGAAATGGCCCGCCCGCGTCGAGGTCCTCGCCGAGAGTCCCTGGATCGTCGTCGACGGCGCCCACAACGTCGCCTCGGCGAAGGCGCTGGCCGAGACCCTGCGGTCCAACTTCCCCCCCTGCCCTCGCACGCTCGTCTTCGGCACGACGAGGGAAAAAGACCTCCCCGGCCAGTTGCAGGCGCTGCTGCCCCTGGCCGACGTGATCGTGGCGACCCGCTACGTCGAGAACCCGCGATCCGTCCCGCCCGAGGAGATCGCCGAGGCGATCCGGACCCTCGACAGTCGATCCGCCCACCTCGCGCCCGACCCCGCCGGGGCCCTGGCCCTGGCCCGCCGCCTGACGCCGCCCGAAGGGCTGATCTGCGTGACCGGCTCCCTCTTCCTCGCCGCCGAGGCCCGGGCCCTGGTCCTCCACCGCGACGACCCCTCGACGGCCCGGCCCGCGTTGCTCTGATTCGTCTCGTCAGGGCCTTCCATCATGACCGACGGAATCCAGACCGAGTTGACAAGCCCCCCGGATCGGGAGAAGCTCGTCGTTCAGCTGATGTCTGGATGCGAGCAATTCGCCGAACTGAACCAGGAACGCGATCTACTGGAGGTGGAGATTTACCCTCGGAGGGATGGCCAGCCATGGGTTTTCATCTACTCAGATCTCATCGAGGCATTGGAAAGAGCGAAGGAAAAGCTGACTGGCCGATGATCCTCCTCGGCCGGAGACCGTGAGAGCAAGGTGGCTCGACCGAGAAGATCGGTCGCATCCGTTCGCTCCACCTTATCGCGACGAAAAGGCCCTCATCAATGAACGGAACCACCTGGGTCAGGATCGGGGCCATCCTCGGCGGCCTTGGCGTGATCGCCGGGGCCTTCGGCGCCCACGGCCTGAGGGAATACCTGGACGAGCGGATGCAGGCCATCTTCGAGACCGCCGTCCGCTACCAGATGTATCACGCCCTGGCCCTGCTCGCCGTCGGCCTGCTGGCGATGATGGGCCGGAACGGGACGTCGACGACGGTAGCGGGCTGGTCGTTCCTGGTCGGCACCCTGATCTTCTCGGGGACCCTCTACGGCCTGTCACTCTCGGAAATCCGCTGGCTGGGGGCGATCACGCCGATCGGGGGCGTCGCCCTGATCGTGGGATGGTTCGCCCTGGCCATCGCGGCGGGGTCGGCGGCGAAGGTGACGGGTCCGGAGCTTTGACGACGACCGATGGGGCATATCCTTTGAGGTCATCCGTCATGCGATTCCTCCCCAGATTCACTGTGCGTCGACTGATGGTCGCGGTCGAGTTCGTGGCGATCATCTGTGCGATCGGATCTTACGGCGATCATCATCGTCGCCCGGCGGGCCCAATCCTCGGCACGCTCACCGGCAACCTCGGGCCGTTGGGCCTCTTTGACGATACTCAGGAGGAGTTGCTCGTGCCGATCCCCGTCGCGCTGGCGTCGCTCGTCGTCGGGTCGATCATCCTGGTCCGATGGGCACGACGCCGCGAGGGGGTCCATCGGCGTTTGCGCACAAGAGCACGGCTGGACACCTCGCCGGCTTGACCTCGCCGGGTGCCACGGGTTCGGTACTCCGACCCCGTGCCGTCGATCACGGTTGGGCGCACGGGGTCGGAGTACCGAACCCGTGGCACCCGCGCTTGACCGGGTAGGAGCTCGGTGGGGTCCATCCACGGCTTGACCTCGCCGACCGCCGGTCGACCGCGTATGCTGGGGCGATCGTTGGTCCTGGCTTGACGGCGTCCTCGGATCTGGGCGGAAGATGCATACGTATATCGTGACGGTGACGGCGGCGGACGCGGTGGGGATCGTCCATTCGGTGACGGGGGCGATCCGCGACCGGGGCGGGAACCTCCTCGAACTGAGCCAGACGGTCATGCGGGGGTATTTCACGATCATCGTCGCCGTCGCGTTCGACGGGCCCCACGACCCCGACGCGCTGGCGGCGGCGGTCTCGGAGCGAGGGCAGCCGTTCGGGCTGACCGTTGCGGTCCGGCAGTCGACCGAGGAGGACAACGAGCCCCCCGTCCCCAACGGCGAGCGGTTCATCCTGACCGTCCTGGGCGATGACCACCCGGGCAACGTCCACGGGATCTCCGGGTGCCTGACCCGGCTGGGCGTCAACATCGTCGACCTTCATGCCCGGGTCGACGGCCCGAGGTTCTCGATGGTCATGGAGGCTTATTTGCCCCACGACCTGCCGCCGGGCGTGGTCCGGGCCGAGTTGGAGCGGTTCGGCCGCGACCTCGGGCTGGAGGCGTTCGTCCAGCACGAGAACATCTTCACCGCCACCAGCGAGCCCACCCCCGTCCGCGTCGGCCCGGCGCCGAACCCCGAGGGGGCGGCCGTCGTGCCGCATTGAATTCCGGATCTCAGATCCGAGATCTCAGATCTGAGATCTCAAATCCGAGATCTCGGATCCGAGATTTGAAATCCCGGATCAACGCGGCAATTCCTGCGCGATCCACGGCATGTCGCGCGAGACGAGCGAGGCGGCTCCTCCTCGGTCGTCCCGGCCGACGATGATGCCGATCAGGATCGGCCGGGGCTGGCCGTCGGGTCCGGGATGCATGACGAAGACGCCGGCTCCGGAGTCGCCCGGGATCGGCTTGTAGGCCGGGCCCCACTCCAGCCAGCGCGGGTTCGAATAATTGCCCGCCCGGACGGCGTGCTCGACGCCGTGGCCGTCGATCATCCGGACCGAGACCGTCTGGCCCGACGGCCCGGGATACGACCTCGCCGAGAGCGCGGGGGCCGGGCGGAGCGAGTCGATCGCCTCGGCGGCGGGCCGGTTGCCGGCGCGGAAGCGGAGCCGGGCGACGGCATTGTCGGGGCCGGGAATCTCGCCGGTCTGGCCGGTCTTGTAGGACGGGTTGCGGACGACCGAGAGGACGGTCCCCTCCACGACCTCGCCGTTGACGAGCAGCAGCGCCGGGCCGTCCTCGTCGGCGTCGGACATGCAATGCGCGGCGGTCAGGATGGTCAGGACGTCGTCCCTCCTGGCCATCACCGTCGCCCGGAACTGCCTGCGCTTGCGGTCCTTCTCGATCGCGATGGTGACCTGGGTCGCGCGGAGCCCCGGCGTCTCGCGGGCCGAGACCTCCGGGACGTCGCCGGCCGTCGAGATCCCCGGGGCGAGCAGGGCGAGGCCGAGGGCCAGGCGGGCGACGATCGGGCGGGCGAGGGTCCTCGGCATGGCGGTCGGCCTCCTCCTTGGCGGGGTCCGTGCGCGTTGACGGGCCTCGGGGGCGGCCTCGGCGTCTCTCCCTGATATCCTATCGGCCGGCCCGGGTCGGATTCAATCGTCAACCTTCCTCGGGCCGGCCGGTCGTGACTCGCCCCGCCTCACTTCGCGAAGTTCACCCCGGGGTCCTCGGGGCCGTCGCCGACGATCCGGAAGTTCATGTGGGTCGGGTCGGACCAGCTCACCCGGCCGACCAGCGCGGGGCCCTGGTCCTGGGTCAGGGTGAGGATGCCGTTGCCGAAGGTCGAGGTCCCGGCGAACTGCCGCGACTGCCCCTTCTGGTCGACCTTCCAGACGAACGCGCCGCCGGGCTGGAGGGTCAGCGCGATCGCCGTGTCGGGCGCCGGCCGGGCGCTCCAGGTCCCCTCGATCGTCGCCCCGGCGGGCGGGGTGGCGTCGGCCGGGGGCGTGGCGGGGGCGGTCGCAGGCGTCGTCGACGCAACGGCCGGCTGACCCTGCGACGGGTCGAGCTGCCGGACGAGCTGCGCCGAGAGCTTGTCGTCGGGCTTGAGCTGGAGGACCTGCTTGAGCATCGCGACCGCCGCGTCGGTGTGCCCCTGGGTCAGGTACTGGTACGCGAGGACGAACCGGCCGGTGGCCGATTGCCTGTCGGTCCCGCAATAGGTCTCCAGGGCGCGGACCTGGGCGGTGTAGATGTCGACGGTCGGGTAGAGGCCGATGAGCGTCGTCCAGTCCCAGCCGGGGCCGACCGAGAGCACGGCGTAGAGGGTCGCGGCGGCCTCGTCGTACCGGCCGAGCGCGAACAGGCAGAGGGCGCGGAACTCGTGCAGGCTCGTGTCGTTGGGCAGGGTCGTCAGGGCGTTGTCGGCCTGCCGGAGGGCGCCCGCGTAGTCCCCCTGCGAGAACGACGCGCGGGCGGCGTCGAAGAGGGTCATCGCCGGGCTCGCCGCCGCCTCGTCGACGGGCGCGGCGACGGTGTTGATCGGCTGGGAGTAGTCGTAGATGCCCGAGACGACCGGCTGATTGATCGGGTTCAGGCCCGCGTAATACGGGTTGTAATACGACTGATAGCCCATCCCGTAGAGGCTGGAGCCGAAGCCCCAGTTCGACAGGCCCCACCCCAGCCCGTAGCCGACGCCCAGGCCCAGGCCGAACCCGCCGACGCCCCAGTAGGGGTTCCGCCAGGCCCAGGCGGCGTTGTCGTGGCCGTTCCAGTAGCCGTGGACCCAGCCCTGGTGATAGCCGCCGTAGGCGTTGAACCCGTTGGGCCGGTAGGCCGAGGCGCCGTAGCCTCGCCCGGCGAAGTTGCCGCCGGGCCCGACCACGCCGCCGACCCGGCCGACCTCGCCTAAGCTCCGGCCGCCCGCCGTCGTGACCCGGGCCCCGGCGACCCCTCGGCCGGCCTCGAATCCGCCGAGGCCCCGGGCGCCGACCCCGGCCGCGCCGTAGTTGACGCTCCCGCCCCGGGCCGTGTTGAACGAGCCCGACCGGGCCCCGTAGCCCGCGCCCATCCCGCCATAATTGCCGAACGAGCGGGCCGGGCTGAACGAGGGCGTCCGGCCGAACGACGACATCCCGCCGTAACCGCCCCGGAAGCCGCCGCCGCCGAAGCTCGCCCCGCCTCCGCGGAAACCGCCCCCACCGCCGCCCCGGAAGCCGCCGCCTCCTCCGCCAAATCCCCTGGCGTGGGCGTCCCCGCCGAGGCAGGCCACCGCCAGGGTCGCTCCCAGCACGCCGATCGTCATCTTGCGGGTCATCGCGGGTCCCTCGGGGTGTTCGGGGTCGGGGGTTTCGCGGCCGGGGCCTTCTCCTTCGAGCCGGGAGGGGGCGGGACCCGGACCAGCGCGTAGGGCCCATCGTCGGGGATCGGCCGATCGCCGACGACCCGGTCGGTCGAGGCCCAGCGGACGAGGTCGGGCCGCTCGCGGACCATGACGTTCGTGGCCGACGCGGTCAGCCCCTCGGGCAGGGTCCCGGTGTGCTTGACGACCCAGCGATTGCCGTCCCGGCCCCATCGCCCCTCGCCGAAGCCCCCCTCCGAGTCGAACTCCCACGACCGGAACTGCTTGGCGACCGGGTCCCAGCCGATCCGCTGGGTGACGGTCATCACCGGCCTGCCCAGGCGCTTGACCGTGAACTCGCGGATCAGGAAGTTCTCGTCCGCCGAGCGCCGGCAGTCGAGCCGGACCACCGAGTCGGACCCCTCGTCGACCCACTCGCCGATCATCCAGTCGAGGTCCTTGAGCCGGTCGCGGGCCCGGACCGTCGGGTCGAAGTCCTCACGGACGCTGGAGATCAGCCATCGGCCGTCGCGCCTGACGTAAAGGACCGTGTATTCGCGGACGATGGGCGCCCCTTCCGTCGGGGTGACGACCGATCGGCCCTGCTCCCTGGCGGCGTCCGGGGTCAGGAACCGGATCGAGCCGATCTCGAACGCGATCCTGGCCCCCTTCGACGCGGCGAAGGTCTCCGTGAACGACCGTTCGATCGGCTCGCGGCCTTCATAAGCCTCGCCGGTCGCCTCGATCACCTCCGCATCCTCGGCGAACATCGCGGCCAGGGCCTTGCTGTCCCCCTTGTTGAAGTCGCGGACGAACGCCTCGTCGAGGGCGCGGATGGCCTTCTCGTCGTCGGATTGACCTTGAGCGGCCGGGCCGGCCGGTGAACGGCCTTCCCCGCCCGCCAGCAGTAAGAACGCCGTCGCGATCAGGGGCCATCGAGCGGTTCGAAACAGCATGGGACGTTGAAACTCCCCCGGGCCGGAAACTCAGGGCGAGGGTCGCGACGGCCTCGGGCCGGTGCCCTGCCGCCCCTTTTTCAGACTAGCACCGCGATCGGCGAAAGGAAACCGGCCCGCCCGATTGGCGGCCTGGTCGCGCCGCGGATCTCGGATCATGGCTTCCTCTTCCTCGGCGGGTTTCGGTTAGAATCGACCGGTCGGTCGCCAAGCCGGAACCCTCGGAGCGCCCCATGCCGGTCCTGGATCGCGAGGAGTACATCGAGCAGGCGTACTTCTTCCACGCCTTCCGCGAGCGGGTCCTGGACGGGATGCCGGCGCAGGACGTGCTCTCGCGGGTCGGCGAGGAGCTGCTCTCGACGACCCGGCTCCCGCTGGCGGTCTCGTTCCTGGCCACCGAGATCAAGGTCCTCGGCATGATGTCGCCGGCGATGGCCCGGATCAACCATTACTTCACGCCGTTCCAGGCCCACGTCGTCGAGCAGGCCGAGCTGGACGTCAGCCGGTTCGCGATGGACCAGGCGCTCCTGATCCTCGAACGCGAGGCGAAGTACAAGGCCGAGAATCCCACCCGCGCCGGCCTGTTCGTCTACCAGTTCGAGGCCCTCTCGCGCAACCGACTGGGCTACGGCAAGGGGCTCGACGCCATCGCCGACGACCCGTTCTATGACGAGGACTGGCGCGACTACATCCTCCAGCTCCGCGCCCGGCTCGGCGACGTCGACTTCGCCGACCTGATCTACATCCGCTCGACCTACCACGTCACCGAGCGGCGGCGGACCCACCCCGATTACGTCCCCAAGTTCCCCACCCTCTTCGGCGAGAAGGAGGGGAAGATCGCGAGGGCCAACCACGGCCGCGACCCCCTCTACCTCTTCTCCGCCCTCCAGCGCCAGCTCGGCTACCCCGAGGTCCCCCGCCCCCGCCGGCCCGACGAGGCCGAGGCCCGGATCGCCCTCCTCGAACAGCGCGTCGCCCAGCTCGAGAACCGCCTCAAGGCCACCGAGGCCGCCGTCAACAACGACGTGGACATCTCCCAGTTCACGGTCAAGCCCGAGGACACCGCCGGCCCGCCCAGCGGGTGGGGATCGCCCGCCTAGAAAAATGTAGGGTGGG
>JAJYDH010000272.1 GCA_021777685.1 Planctomycetota bacterium
GGCCGAGGTCAGGATCGAGGTCCCGGAACTCGGGTGGAAATCGACGCTCCCGGAGAAGAAACCCGCGAGGTCGACGTTCCCCGATGAGTCGACCGCGATCCCCTCGATCGCGGCGTTCGAGCCGGCCATGCCCTGCGATGCGACCGCCCAGAGGAAATTCCCGTTGGCGTCGACCCGGGCGGCGTAAGCCTCGGAGGGGCCGCCGGCCGTCAAGGCGGTCGCCCCGAATGTCGCCGTGTCGGAGAACGACCCGGCGATCACCGCTCCTCCCGACCCGTCGAGGGCCAGGGCATTCGCCGAGTCGGTGTCGGTGGCCGTCCCGGCGATGGCGTCGACCCAGGCCAGATTTCCCGAGGAATCCAGCCTGGCGAGATAGGGCTCGGTCCCCGACGGGCTGGAGATCGTGGTGGTCGTCGAGGCGCCGGCCAGGCTCACCGTCCCGCTGAAGTCGCCCGCGACGAAGACATTTCCCGACCCGTCCACGGCGATCGCCGACCCCTGGCCCACGGCGTAGGTCGTGAACCCGCCGGTCCCGGTCGTCGCCTGGCCGGCGAACGTCCGGGCCCAGAGCAACGCCCCCGTCGGGGCGTACTTCGCGACGAAGGTGTCCTGGGTGTTCGCGGTCGTGAAGGTCGAGGCGGGCGAAGTCGGGCTGAAGGCGACCGTCCCCCGGAACGACCCGGTGATGAAGACGTCGCCGGCCGCGTCGGTCGCCACGGCGTTCGAGTGGATCGCCGCGTACTTACCGGTCGCGCCGATCCCGAGGGCCGAGAGGAAACCCGGCCCCGTCGACCCGGCAGGCAAGGCCCGGCCTTCGAGCGGCTCAAATCCCGGTCGTCGCCCCGACCGAAGGGGGCGCGGCCTCGCGTTCCCGCGTCGCGACATGGTCCATCCCGTAGGCCCGTCGTCCTCGATCCATTCCGTCGAGGCCGGGACGGGGCGAGCGGGCATCAACCGACGGGACGGACCACCGTCGTCCCGCCGGGCCTCGCGCCCGTGCCGACCTCCTGGAGGACTCCTAGGACGCGAATCGCCGCGATGCAACTCGGCCGGCGGAGTATCCCGACGATGGCCACCCGGTCATGGTCGCGCCGCTCAGGCCGTCGAGGCGATCCGGTCGAGCTCGGCCTCGTCGATGATCGGGATGTTCAGGGCCCTGGCCTTCTCCAGCTTGCTCCCGGCGTCGGACCCGGCGAGGACCAGGCTGGTCGATTTGGAGACCGAGCCCGTGACCTTGCCGCCCAGCCGCTTGATGAGGGCCTCGGCCTCGGATCGAGGGCGGTTGGGGAGGGTGCCGGTCAAAACGATCGTCTTGCCCGCGAGGGGGAGCCGGCCACTTGGCGCGGCGGCAGGTAGGACCGGCGCGGGGTCGACGCCGACGGCGAGGAGGTCGTCGAGGAGCCTCAGATTCGCCCCGTCCTGGAAGAAGTCGAAGACGCTGGCCGCGACGACCGAGCCGATCTCGGGCACGGCCTCCAGCTCGGCCAGGGTCGCGCCTTTGATCGCTCCGAGCGTGCCGAACCGCTCGGCCAGGACCTCGGCCCCTCGGGTCCCGACGTGGCGGATTGTCAGCCCGGTCAGGAACCGGTCGAGCGTCCGGGTCTTGCTCGCTTCGAGCCCGGCGATCAGGTTCTGGGCCGACTTCTTGCCCATCCGGTCGAGGTCCGCCAGGGTCGCCTCGTCCAGCCGGTAGAGGTCGACGAGGCTCCGGACGAGCGAGCGGTCGACGAGCTGGTCGATCAGCTTCACGCCCAGCCCCTCGACGTCCATCGCGTCGCGGTGGGCGAACCAGCGGATCGTCTCCTTGAGCTGTTCGGGGCAGGCCGAAGGGGGGTTGGTGCAGCGATAGTCGACGCCGTCGGGCTCGCGCTCGACCGGGGCGCCGCAGCTCGGGCAGGCCGTCGGGAAGACGAAGGGGACCTCGGAGCCGTCGCGGGCCTCGGCCTCGACCCGGACGACCTGGGGGATGATCTCGCCGGCCTTCTGGATCACGACGGTGTCGCCCACGCGGACGTCCTTGCGGGCGATCTCGTCGGCGTTGTGCAAGCTGGCCCGGCGGACCGTCGTGCCGGCGAGCGGCACGGGCGTCAGGTCGGCCACGGGGGTCAGCTTGCCCGTCTTGCCCACCTGGACCCCGATGTTCAGGACCTTCGTGACGGCCTGCTCGGCCGCGTACTTGAACGCGATGACCCAGCGGGGGCTCTTGCTCCGCGTGCCGAGGCGCTCGCGCTGGCGGAGGTCGTCGACCTTGACGACCAGGCCGTCGGTCTGGAAATCCAGGTCATTCCGCAGCGCCTGCCAGCGTTCGGCGTGGGCGATCACCTCGTCGATCGTCTCGTAGAGGGCGTTGTGCGGGCTGACGGGGATACCCCAGCCCTTGAGCTGGCCGAGGATCTCGGCGTAAGACTCGGCCACGATCCCCCGGGTCTCGCCCAGCCCGTGGGCGACGAACCGGAGCCGTCGGGCGGCGCAGAGCTTCGAATCGAGCAGCTTGAGCGACCCGGCCGTGGCGTTCCGGGGGTTCGCGAACGGCAACTCCTCGGCGGCGGCCCGCAGCTCGTTGAGCCGGACCAGCTCGGCGTTGGTCATGTAGACCTCGCCCCGGACTTCCAGGACTTCGGGCGGGCGGTCGCCGAGCGTCATCGGGATGCCCCGGACGGTCCGGAGGTTGGCCGAGACGTCATCCCCCTGATAGCCGTCCCCCCGGGTCGCGCCCAGGACGAATTTGCCCCGCTCGAACCGGACGGAGACGGCCACCCCGTCGACCTTGAGCTCGACGGCGTAGCGGACCGGCTCGTCCGGGTTGAGCCCCTTGCGGACCCGCGCGTCCCACTCGCGGACCTCGTCGAAGTTGTAAGTGTTCTCGATCGAGAGCATCGGGACGGCATGCGTGACCGTGGCGAACTCGTCGAGCGGCCGGCCGCCCACGCGCTGGGTGGGGCTCTCGGGCGTCACCAGCTCGGGATGCTCGGCCTCCAGCGCTTCGAGCCGGTCCATGAGCCGGTCATAATCGCGGTCGCCGATGACCGGCGCGGCGTCGACATAATAGAGCCGATTATGCCGGTCGATCTCGGCCCGGAGAGCTTCGATCTCGCGGACCACGTCCGAGTGCGCCATCTCGATCACCCTCCCCGGTTCTGATCGCCACGGAGGCCCCGACGGTCATAGGGGACACATATGCACCGTGCCCCCGGCGACTGCCAGCCCTCCGCGGCGATTTTCCCGGGAGGGCCGGTCAGGCGTTGTCGAAGACCCACTGCGAGCCGGCGATCTGATAATCGACCACTTCCTCGGCCTTGAACCAGAGGGCGATCTCGCGAGTCGCCGATTCGGGGCTGTCGGAGCCGTGGATCAGGTTGTTCTGCTTGCTGATCGAGAAGTCGCCCCGGATGGTCCCGGGAGCCGCGGCGACGCCGTTGGTCGCGCCCAGCATGGTCCGGACGACGCTGATCGCCTCGTTCCCTTCGAGGATGCCGACGACGACCGGGCCGCCGGTGATGAAGTCGATCAGCCCGCCGAAGAACGGCTTGCCCTTGTGCTCGCCGTAGTGCTGCTCGCCCAGCTCGCGGGAGACCTGGAGGAGCTTGAGGGCGGCGACGCGGAGGCCCTTGGCCTCGAACCGACCGAGGATCTGGCCGACGAGGCGGCGCTGGACGCAGTCCGGCTTGAAGATGATCAGGGTGCGTTGCATGGAGGTGTCATCCCTGCCGGCGAGGCTCGCCGACGATCGAAGTCCGAAGCTCATCGGGTCTTGAGGAAACGGACAAGCAGTTTAGTCGGCCGTCGTCCCCGGTTCAATGTCTCCTCGGGCGACGTGAGGTCCGTCTCATCGCCTCAGGGACGACTTCTCCGCGTCCGCCTTCCTCCGCTCCTGGAGCTGGGCGTACTCGTCGCTGGCCAGGAACATCGAGGGGATGTCGGCCCGGGGGTTGGCGAGATTCCGGGTCCGCCAGAACTCGACGTCGGAGTCGTTCGCCGGGCGATCGAGGATGTCGCGGAACAGCCCCCGGACGAATCCGGCGAACGTGCCCCCCTGGGCCCGGTAATAGTCGTCCGAGCTGTAATAGATGAGGCTGGCCCGGTTTTCCTTCAGCCGACGGTTGGCCTTGCGGATCTTGGGGTCCTTGAGGGTCTCGAACCGCTTGAGGTCCGCCGTCGCCGACAGGCCGACCCGCATGTCGTAGGTCAGCCGCTCGGGGAGGCCGCCGTGGGCCAGCGTGGCCAGGATCATGTGCGAGACGATCAGCGGGGCGAGCCGGCCGGTACGCTGATAGAGGATGATCCAGACGGTGCCGGACAGGGTCGTGATGGCGACCAGGGCCGGGCTCGGCAGGTGGATCAGGCCGAAGATCATCGCCGCCAGGATCGTCCCCCCCGCGCGGCTCCGGGTCAGCTCCCGGCAGACGGGCCAGAGGAACAACTGGAGCGCCAGTTGTTGCCCGAGCGCGGCGACGAACTTGCCGACCAGCCAGGCCATGAGCTTCGGCAACGGCTTGTCGAGGAACACGAACTCGAATGTCTCGCTCGAATCGCCGACGAGCCACGCCGCGACCACGAGCATGGCCGAGAGGACCAGGGTCGCGCCAAGCACCTCGCCCCAGGCCCTTACGGGACTGGCCACGGTGGGTGCGTCTTCGGTCCTGGCCTTGCGCCGCCTCTCGTGCGAGAGCCAGAGCGTGGCCACGATCGACCCGTAGACCAGCACATTCAGCCAGGCCGGCCCGTGGGCCCGGAGGAACCAGAGTTCCGCCTCGAGCATTCCGACGACCGCGAATAGCTCCAGCGCCGGCCGGAGCCGCTCTCTCGTGCGGATCGAAGCCCCGTCGGGCCGGGCGATCGATGCGGCATCCATGCCCCGTGACTCCTGATCGGTTCCGAACCTTCCCTCATCGGGGAGGTATCGGCAATTCGGCCGAAAAGGTCCAGCCGACTTCGATCTCCGCGCAAACCGTTCTCATACCACCCGACGACTCCAAAATCGAGAGGGGCACCGGGTGAGCCGACGGATTTCGGCATCGCACCGGGAGGAAGGTTATGAGGCGAGACATCGCGGACGACTCCGACTCCAAGGAGGATTCTCCCATGAGTTTTTCTCCGTTCTCAATCGCCTCTCAGCCCTGGACTGCTCCCCACTTTTTGGTCCACGCCGAATGGAAATTTCTCTCAACTGTTGCAAGCATGTTCGATTTCGGACACGAGTGAATTTTTCGTGAAGCTTTCCCTCTCACATTCCTCGCCGAACACTCTCGGCGCCTCGTGATCGAGCGAACGATGCGGCCGGATCGTGTTGCATTCCCTCCGGAACCACCTCGCCTGGGCTCGAGCATCCGGCACGCTCTCGAACTCCACACGAAACAGGACCTCGTCTCGAAGACGACCGTGAAACGACTCGATGTAGCCGTTCTGCCGGAGGCTCCCCGGCTCGACCGGAATCGGCTCCGAACCGACCTCCTTCCACCAATTCGTCGGGGCCTCGCGGATGAATTCCGACCCGTTGTCGCTCCGGATTCGTCACGGCGACCCGCGACGGCCGACCACCCTCCGCACGATCCGTCGCACGTCGGCCCCGGTCATCGACCCGGCCGCATGCGGCACCAGACACTCCTCGCTGATCCCGACCAGAATCTCCCCGTCTCGTCAGGGACTTGACGCAAGGAGTTACGGTCTGGGTGCTGGTGGGTGCCTACCCAAGTCCACCGGAGCACGCAGACCATGAAGACCCGAAGGCACCACATCCGCACCATACCTGTCCGCTCTTCACTCACCTGGGCCTCATGCCCCGACTGCGGCAGGCTCAGGACCCGTGAGGCCATACACAACCGCCTGGCCCACACCATCGCTGACAAGCAGGTCGCCTTCCTCGATGTCACTTACGGCGAGTACCGGACCCGATACTCTGTCGCAGGTCATTCCGCACCAACCCGCCGGACGTTGAGCCCAGGGCCCTCTACGACAACTCCGCCCGCCGGGCCGTCCTCGATCGCATCCTCTTACAAGTCATCTCCGAAGGCAGAGACGGTGAAGCAAGTTGCGTGAACGGCCAGATCCAGCCGGGGTCAGCGAGAGGTGTCGTAAAATCCGAGTGCCATTCGCCGGTGTGGGTGCTTCGATGCCCATGCTTGTGTCCCTGGTGTCGAGGACTGTGATCAACCTCATTCACCAGGGCACGAGCCCTAGCTTTCAAGAGCAAATCGGTCTGCTTTCCGCCGCTCGCACGGTGGGGATCGGCGAGGAGTGCCAGAAAAAGGTTGTCGAAAATGTCGCCGGTTAGATCGGCTTTGCACTTTTTCTCTCGCCACCGAGACAGTTTATGGATGTATAGTGGAAACAGTAGACCTGAGATATCAAATCCGGCATCTCTAATTTCCCTATCCCCCCAATAGCCCCATAAACAGTCTCAGCGACTAGCGTTTATGTGCAAAGCCGGCCAGATACCCGGCACTTCAACACCTGCAATCCGCTAGAGTTGGGTAAAACTAAATCCTTCTCCGATCCCCGACCAGCTCGAAGACAACAAAGGTCACTTTATCATGGCCAGGCGCGTGGCCATCGCCCGACCTGGAGCTCTCGACATTCCGGCGGTCGCTTGACTGGGGCCGGTCCCTCCCTAAACTGACTTTTCAACCCGTCCCGTCGTGCCGATCGGGCGATCTCCCAGGCTTACGCGACTCTTATCGATGAACCCTCGGCCGACCCTTTATATCCTCGACGCCTACTCGCTGATTTATCAGGTCTTCCACGCCATCCCGCCAATGACCAGCCCGTCGGGACAGCCGACGAACGCGATCTTCGGCATCTTTCGCGATCTTCTCAATTTGCTCAAAGCCCGCAAGCCGGATTATCTCGCGGCGGCGTTCGACGGGGCCGGCAAGACCAAGCGGGCCGAGGCGTTCGCCGAATACAAGGCCCAGCGGAAGCCGATGCCGGAGGACATGGTCCCTCAGATTCCGACCATCCGACGAGTATTCGAGGCGTTCCGCGTACCCGTCCTGCTCCACGAGGGGGCCGAGGCGGACGACATCATTGCCACGCTGGCCAGGCGGGGGGTCGAGCGTGGGCTGGATGTGGTGATCTGCACGGCGGACAAGGACGCCCGTCAGCTTTTGGACGAGCACACTCGCATCTTGAACCTCCGAAAGGGGGAGTTCCTCGACGTCGAGGGGCTGAAGGCCGACTGGGGCGTCCGGCCGGACCAGGTCATCGACACCCTGGCCCTGACCGGCGACGCGGTCGACAACGTGCCGGGCGTGCCGGGGATCGGGCTCAAGACGGCCGTGGCGCTCCTCCAGGAGTTCGAGACCATCGAGGGGATCATGGCCAACCTCGACAAGGTCTCCGGCGCCAAGCGGAAGCAGAACCTCAAGGAACACGTCGAGACCGTCAAGCAGGGGCGGAGCCTCATCACCCTCGAACTCGACCTGCCCCTCGAACTCGACTGGGACGCCCTCAAGTCGGACGGCTACGACGCCAAGGCGCTCAAGGCCCTGTGCATCGAGTGCGGGTTCCACCGGTTCCTGGACGAGATCGTCGACACCCAGGCCGTCGTCGAGGCCCCGTGGGAGGCCGATTACCGGCTGGTGGACACGCCCGACAAGCTCCGCGACTTCGCCGGCGAGCTGGCCAAACAGCCCAGGTTCTGCTTCGACACCGAGACGACCGCGCTCGACCCGCTCCGGGCCCAGCCGGTCGGGTTTTCGTTCGCCTGGCAGCCCGGGGTGGCCTATTACCTGCCCGTCCGGGGGCCGATGGGGAGCAAGATCCTGCCGCTTGAGGCCGTCCTGGACGCGATCCGCCCGGCCTTGACCAATCCCGAGGTCGAGAAGGTCGGGCAGAATGTCAAGTACGACATGCTGGTCTTCCGGAGGCTGGGCATCCCTGTCCTCGGGCCGGTGACGGACACGATGGTCCTGAGCTACCTCCTGGAGAGCGGCGAGCGGAACCACAGCCTCGATCAGCTCTCGCAACGTCTCCTGAACCACCAGATGATCCCGATCTCCGACCTGATCGGCAAGGGGAAGAACCAGATCACGATGGACCTGGTCGACCTGTTCAAGATCGCCGAATACGCCGCGGAGGACGCCGACGCCACCTGGCGGGTCGAGGAGATCCTCGCCCCCCAGCTCCGCGATCAGGGAATGTGGGGCCTCTACTCCGACCTCGAACGACCCTTGATCGGCATCCTCGCCGAGATGGAGGCGCTCGGCGTCAAGGTCGACGTCCCCCGGCTCAACCAGCTCTCGAAGGAGTTCGCCGAGAGGATCGCCCGGATCGAGGGGGAGATCTACGAGCACGCCGGCCACCCGTTCAACATCGGGTCGCTCCCGCAGTTGCGGCAGGTTCTGTTCGACGAGTTGAAGCTCCCCTCGACCAAGAAGACCCCCGGCGGCGACCCGAGCACCGACGTCGAGGTCCTGGAGGCCCTGGCGAGCAAGCACCCGCTGCCGAAGCTGTTGATCGAGCACCGGCACTTCGCCAAGCTCAAGAGCACCTATCTCGACGCCCTGTCGAACCTGGCCGACGACGACGGCCGGGTCCACGCCTCGTTCAACCAGGTGGTCGCCGCCACGGGCCGGCTCAGCTCAAGCGACCCGAACCTCCA
This sequence comes from Planctomycetota bacterium, assembly GCA_021777685.1. GTDB lineage: Bacteria > Planctomycetota > Planctomycetia > Isosphaerales > Isosphaeraceae > Tundrisphaera. The sequence goes on from JAJYDH010000272.1 coordinate 8,600, forward strand.
GAACA